>JAZNZC010000071.1:0-30955 GCA_045594745.1 Eubacteriales bacterium | reverse complement strand
CGAACTTGTTTACGAAGAATGCCTTGGGGAGCTTTGCCTGGGTCGCGTAGTCCCAAGCGAGTTCGGTACCAACCTCGATGCCTGCCTTACCGTCAACAAGAATTACGGCACTGTCAGCAACGCGGGTAGCCTGCAGAACTTCACCGGAGAAATCCAAATAACCGGGGGCATCGATGATGTTGATCTTAACATTCTTCCACATCAGGGGAGCGATAGAAGCGGAAATAGAGATGTGGCGAGCAGCCTCCTCGGGGTCGTAGTCGCAAACGGTGTTTCCGGCGCCAACGTTGCCCAAGCGGTCGGTCTCCTTTGCAATATAGAGCATAGCCTCAGCCAAGGTGGTCTTTCCGGAGCCGCCGTGACCCAGCAATGCGATATTTCGAATGTTCTTTGTTTCAATCTTAGCCATGGTAATATACCTGTTTTTTGTAATACCTTTCGTCTGTTCTCCGGCAAAAAAGAGCCGGGTTCTCTTCTATTATACTATATCCCTCAATTTTTTTCAAGTGGATTTTCCAACTTTTTCACCGAGAGGGCGTAAAAAACAAGCCCTGATTTTTGTGCATTTTGCACACATCAGGGCAGGTTGAAAAAAGTGATTGCATTTTGATAGGTTTGCTCGGCGGCCTCTTCGGGTGAGCAGTCCCAAATTTGTGAAAGTGTTTTCAGAACAAATGGGAGGTATCCCGAGTGGTTGAGTTTGCCACGCATAGGGTGCGGCGCGAGGTAGGGGGCATCGGTTTCAATCAGGAGACGGTCACGCGGAACGGCGGCTGCGGCTTCGCGGACGCGTGCGGCATTGGTGAAGGTGAGCGTGCCCGAAAAGGAAATATACCAACCACGGCGTGTGAGCTCGTGTGCCATCTCTGCCGAGCCACTGTAACTGTGAAAAACGCCACGGACATTTGGATGTCGCAGAACCGTTTCAAAGCAATCGCCGTGTGCTTCGCGGTCGTGGATGATGACGGGCAGCTCGAGCTTTTTGGCAAGCTTCATTTGCTCGTCAAAGAAGAAAGCTTGCAACTCTTTATTCATCGGGATCCTGCCGTTGTCGTAGGACTGCCAATGGTAATCAAGACCGATCTCACCAAGCGCAACGATTTTGCTTGCTTTTCTTTTTTCTTCGTTTTCGAGGAGTTGGGAAAGCTCTGCAAGAGCCGCTTCGGGGTCGGTGATAAAGTGACAATCCTCGGGGTGAATACCCACCGCGGCGTACATTTTCGGGTAGCGCAAGGCTTGCTCGATAACGTCGTGCGCGTTTTGGAGATTTGTTCCCACGTTTACGATGCCGGCAATTCCGCCATTTTCAAACAGGTCGCAGAGAATAGCATCCGCGCCGCCCTCGATAGTCTCCAATTTTTTATCAAAATAGTGAGCGTGTGTGTCAAAAATGTGTTCCATAGGCGTCAAAACTCCTTTTTCAGGCTACGGGCAAACAGAGCTTCAATTTCGTTTTTTGCGTCCTTGCCCTCGTAGAGGATGTGATAGACTGCCTCGCAAATGGGGAGCTCCACGCGATATTCTGCGGCCATCCTGTGCAGTGCCGCCGCAGTGTAATATCCCTCGGCAAGCTGAGTGAATTCCTCGCCCTTGACAAACGCCTCACCAAATCGGCGGTTGTGCGAATAGGGAGAGAAAACGGTTGCCTCGTAGTCGCCAAGATGGCAGAGTCCGTAGGCGGAGAAGGGATTGCCGCCCATGGCGTCGATGAGACGGGAGATCTCACGCGTGCCGCGGCTCATCAAAGCACCCTTGAGGGTGGAAAGCGACAGCCCGTCAAGGATACCTGCGGCAATGCCGATGACGTTTTTGGATGCCGCACCGATCTCGTTGCCGATGAGATCCTGGCCGTAATAAAAGCGGATCAGATCGCCTGAAAAGGCTTCGACGAGCATCTGCTTGACGCGATTGGAACGGCTGTCGATGACCATGCAGTTGGGAATACCTGCCCAAAACTCCTGCACGTGTCCGGGGCCGAGCCAAACGGCTACGCGACAGCTTTCGTCACACTCTTCTTCAACAATTTCGGAAAGGCGCTTGCCGCTCTCAATTTCAAGACCTTTCATACAAAGCACAAAAGTCTTTTTTTGCAAGTCAAGGGGTTTCAATTCCTGCATCAGTCCGCGCAAGCCCTGCGAGTTGACGGAGATAATGATGACATCTGCATTTTCCACACAGGAAAGGGAAGTGGAGAGCGCAACGCTTTCGGGCAGCGTCAAAAGACCATTGCTCCGCGTTGCAAGGAAAGCCTGCATATTGGCGGAATTTTCGCGCCCGTAGAGCGTTATTTCGTGCCCGCGGCGGTCGAGATACCAAGCGATCAGCGAGCCCCAACGTCCGCAACCGATAACGGTGATCTTCATTTTCCTCTCTCCTTTCTCGGTGGAAATTCTTGCATTTATTATACACTTTTTTGAGGTGGTTGTCAAGAGAAAAGTAATTTTGCTCACCGATAATTCCTTTGGAATAGCCCTTCGGGGATGCCGGCCCCACAGGATTTATGTTTTCCAAAGTAGGGGCGACCATCGGTCGTCCGCAAAAATAAATCAACAAATCATTACGGACGTGCAATGCACGCCCCTACCGCTAAAAGTTCAACTTGCTTTCAAATATTGAAAAACATATTGACAAAACCGCCAATTCGTAGTATAATGAACCTGCCAAACTAATCAAATATTGCAATATAGGTATAACTTTCTTTTTTGGGGAGAGGTATATCCTTTTTCCGTATGAGTAAAGATAGAATTTGAAAAAATGCAAATTCCAACTTTGCTTGTACGGTTATACCATTTTGCAATTCAAAGATTAGTTTGGCGACTATCGGAGTTTGCGTTTTTGTGCGCTTACTGCGGTAGGCGCACTTTTTATTTTTGGGGAAGAAGGGACGGATCAAGTAATATACATTCCTTAATTGTGCGCACTTGCGTTTATATTACATCAATTTTAGGAGAAGTAATGATGAAAAAAAGGATGATCAGACTTTTTGCGGCCATGCTTTTATGTGCTATGCTTTTTCCGCTTGCTTCCTGCAACTCCTCATTTGGAACGTTCATGACAGTGACATCATCTTTGAAGGATAAAGGCTACCAGTTAACACGTGTGATACCGGTTGGACTTATTCCCGCCGATCTTATGGAGCAACCACAAGCCGAATCCAATGCGGATATTAAAGTGGAAAATTTGCAATGGGTAATCATAGCAGAATCAGAGCAACAGAAGCAACACGAATTGTTAGTGTTTGTTTTCAAGGATGATGCGTCTGCAAATATCTTTTGGGAGCAAATACCGGCAATGATTTCGGAAGCTTTCGCTCCTGCAGAACACACATGTATGTATCGCACTGATTACTCAACAGGGAAAACTTATTGTCCGTATTGTGTAGAACAACCCGCATTTGAGATCGAAGAAAGTGAAAATACAATACGCATAATAGAAAACAGTGAAGAGGATATGGATGGTGCTGATTCTCGGTCAATTATAAAAGACGGGAGTGTTATTTACATCGAAACATAACGAAGATTTTTCGATGAAAAGACAACTGCAAAAATGCTAAAAATACAATGCTTTTGCACAATTTGATTTTTGTTTTACATTTGGGAGGATGAAAAAATGAAAAAGTTTATTTTAATACTTGTTCTGGTCCTTGTGTTGGGGTTGGCGGGATTTGTGGCGTACACGGTTTTGACACGTGACCAAAACGTTTTCGATCTGGCAGTAGAGAACGGCTACGAGGGCACGATGGATGAATGGCTCGAAACCATTACGGGTGAGGGCGACAAAACGGCATTTGAGCTCTACCGCGATGCTGTTGGTTATGAGGGCATCGAGCTCATGTGGAAGATAGACCTTTACAAAAATGCTCTTACAACCTACACAGTTACCTTTGATGGCGATGGTGGTGCTTTGCCCGAGGGGGCAGCAGAAGCAAAAATGCTTGCAGGCTGCTATTTGACCTTGCCCACCTCCACAAAAGAGGGATACATTTTTAAGGGATGGAGAATCAACGACACACTCTATCCCCCCGAAGAAGTTGCTGCGGCCCCCATTTTGGATGACGTTACCGCAAAAGCGGAATGGGAGATCAAAATTTTCTCCGTTCAATTTGTCGATCAAAACGATAAAGTTTTGAAGGAAGAGAAGGTTCCTTACGGCGGTGCGGCAACCGCACCCGAGGCTCCCGCGATAGAGCATTACACCTTTAGCACGTGGGATGCCGATTTCTCGGTCGTTACTGCGGATATGACCGTAAAGACTGTTTACGCTCCTCTGCTTTACACCGTTACATTTGATACTGACGGTGGCGAGCTCCCCGAGGGGTTTGCTACAACGATGAAGCCTCAGAGCGGAAGCGAATTTGAACTTCCCGTTCCTACAAAATACGGCCACGAGTTTATTGGTTGGCAGAGAGTGGATGTTGAAACCGATGCTGTTTTGGGAAGTCCCGTAACGATTACGTCCGATATAGCGCTGAAGGCTACTTGGGTTCAAAACCTCTTCACGGTCACGTTTTTGGATATAAACGGCAACGTTCTCAAAAAGGAAGAGGTAGAACGCGGACATATGGCAACTGCACCCGATGCTCCCAAGGTAGAAGGCTTCCGTTTTCAAAATTGGGATGCTGATTTTACGGTTATTACCGAGGATTTGACGGTTACAGCGGTTTATCTGCCCACTTATATCATTTCTTATGAAACAGGCGACGGCTCTGTTGTTGTAGATACCGAATTTTGCTCCAACGAAATGCCCATCGCTCCCGCCTCTCCCACAAAGCGTTTCCACGCGTTTGCGGGTTGGTTCCTCGACAAGGAGCATACCATTCCTTACGATTTTTCTGCACCTCTTGTAGAGGATATCACGCTTTACGCCTACTTTGTAGCCGATTATTGCCCCATTTATACGGCAGAAGAGCTGGTTGCTATTGGTGACGACAACGAGGGCAAATATTACCTTGCAAACGATATCAGTTTGAGCGGCACGCAATGGATTCCCCTCAAAGGATTCAAGGGTGTGTTCGATGGAAACGGATACAAAATCTCCGACTTTACCATCTCTGCCGACGGCGATGCAGGCTTCTTTGTTACGAGCAGCGGCACCATTCAAAACCTCACGCTTGCCGATTTTACAATGTATGTTTCTACAGAAAATACCAACAAAAACTTCGTTGCAGGTGCTTTGGTTGGCACAAATGAGGGTACTGTTGATAATTGTCATGTTAGAGATGCTGTTTTGACTTACTATTATTATCGTCAAGTAACAAGCGGTGACGTAAAGGCATACGCCGGCGGTTTGGTTGGAACCAATAGTGGTTTGGTTGCTAATTCGAGTGTAACAGGAACGATTATCAACGGCACGGTAGATGCATATGCTTATTGTGCGGGCGATTCGAATTATTATGGTTCAAGTCGTCATACATCATACCTATATCAGACGCTGTATATAGGCGGCGTAGTTTGTGATAATAAAGGGGAGATTACAGCTGTCAATTCTAATGTAATTGTAAGCGGAACTTCTATTGCCACGGGTTACTCTGGGTATCACAACGTTGCATCTTATCTAGGCTCAAGGGGTTACGATACAATGTACGCACACGCCAATCTGTCGGTAGGCGGCGCTGTTGCTTTGAATAGCGGTATCATTTCGTATAGCGAAAGCAACATTGAATTGGTATGCTCCGCAAGCGAAAGCAAGCCCACACAAGGCGATACATATCCTCGAATTTATTTCGGCGGTTTTGTGCAAGAAAACACTGGCTCGATTGACAAGTGCAATGCAACTGCAACTATGAAAGCAGATTACACCTTCTGGGAAGTTTCAGCAGGCGGTTTTGTTGGCGTTAACAAAAATCAAATCAACAACTGCTATGTAGATGCTACCATCGAGACGATTGACGCCAGAACCGATACTCCGAAAAACAACTCTATCGGTGGCTTTGTGGCTCTTAATCAGGGAACCATTACGTTCTGCTATGTAACATTTGATATCGATACACAAACTCTCGGCACTATCGGTGGCTTTGCAGGCCGCAACGAAAAGAGCGCAACCATTATGAAGTGTATTGCCGATGGCGATATTACCTATACAGGCGAGCCTTTGGGTGTTGCATCCTTTATTGGCGTAAAGGATGACGGTTCGACTTTGTTCAAAAACTATTATACCGCGGAAAGCACAATAATGCAAGACGAAGCCGACGTAACCGTTGAAGACCCCAACGCAACCGCGACAGAACTTGCAACGATACAAACGATCGCGTTCTTGGTTGATACTCTCGGATATAACACCGAGGTTTGGGAGATCGTCGACGGACAATATCCCACGCTTGTCGAAAGCGAATAATACAATCCAATAACAAAAAGGCTGACGCAAATGCCAAGGAGAACCTTCGAGCAGGCGCGTCAGCCTTCCTTAATTTCTCGTATCCCCCGCATAAATCTCAAAAAAATGCGCAAATTATATAAAAAAAGAAAAGTTTTTTTGCAAAACCCCTTGCAATTCTTCTTTGATTGTGCTATAATATGTCCGTATGTCGCCCACAGGCGAAATGATGTCAAAGAACATCAAAATTATGAAATGAGGTACACATCAATGAAAGAGGGAATCCATCCTAAGTACGAAAAGTGCATCATCAGATGCGCATGCGGCGAGACCGTAGAATCCAAGTCCACCAAGGGCGGCGAGATCAAAGTTGAAATTTGCTCCAAGTGCCATCCTTTCTTCACCGGTAAGCAAAAGTTTGTTGACGCCGGCGGACGTGTGGATAAGTTCAAGAAGAGAATCGCTGCTTTCCAGAAGTAATCTGCAAGGGTCGGTTCTGTACAAAAAGGGCAGGCTGCGTGTCAGCTTGCCCATTTTTCTTTCAGTTGGAGGTTCTTTTTATGGAATATCAAGCAATTCGCGCGCTTTTGGTTGGTGTTTGCACCAATCAGAGAGAGGCGGATGAACTCGAAAAAAGCCTTTGCGAGCTTGAGCGTCTCTTGGATACAGCAGGCGGCGTTTGCTTTGCAAAGGTGATACAAAATATGGATAAACCCAATCCGCGCACGCTTATTGGTTCGGGAAAGGTCGAGGAGATCGCCGCGCTCTGCGCCGACAACGAGGTAGAGCTCGTTGTTTTTGACGAAGAGCTCGCCCCCTCACAGATCCGCAATCTCGAGGAAGAGCTTGGTGAGAACGTGCGCGTTATCGACCGCTCGATGCTCATTCTCGATATTTTCGCGCTCCACGCGGTCAGCCGCGAGGGTAAATTGCAGGTCGAGCTGGCACAGCTCAAATACACCGCACCTCGTTTGACAGGTCACGGTGTTGAAATGTCCCGTCTTGGCGGCGGCATTGGTACGAGAGGTCCCGGTGAGAGCAAGCTCGAAACCGACCGCCGTCATATGCACCGCCGTGTTGTCGCTCTCGAAGAGGAGCTGCGCGAGCTGGAAGGCAACCGCAAAACGATGCGCGCGGCACGTGACCGCAGCGGCATTCCGAAAATTGCCATCGTTGGTTACACAAACGCGGGCAAGTCGACGCTTCTCAATCGCTTGACCGATGCGGGTATTCTTGCAGAGGACAAACTTTTTGCAACGCTTGATCCCACTACACGCAAGTACGAATTGCCAAGCGGTGACAGCGTACTGCTCACCGACACGGTCGGCTTTATTCGCAAGCTTCCGCACCATCTCATTCACGCATTCAAATCTACGCTTGACGAGGCTGTTTATGCCGATGCGCTGATGATCGTTATCGACGTCTCCGACCCCGAGCACCCCGAGCAGGTCAAGGTCACCGAGGAGCTTCTCGAAGAACTTGGTGCGGCAGGCAAGCCCACTCTTTACGTCTTTAACAAATGCGACCTTGGCATCAGCGATCCGTGGATGCCGGGCAAAACTGCCGAGAATGTGCACACGGTTGCCGTTTCGGCAAAAACGGGGCAGGGAATCGAGCGACTGCTCGAAGAGATGCAGGCGATCCTGCACGAGGGCAAAAAGCGCATCACCTTCCACATTCCAAACAGTCGCGCAGGCGCGCTCAACACGCTCTATCGCTACGCCACGGTCGAGGACGTCGAATACGGCGAGGACGAGATCGTTGCCACCGCCGTGGTCGATGCCAAAGCGCACGGTATGATGCGCGAATTTGACCCCACGTGGCGTGAAAAAGAGGAAGAATAACGTTTGTTACCTCATCCGTCTTGCTTTGCGAAACAACTACCCTATGATAAATACAAATGAAATCGAATAGCGGAACTAACTCGAGCCTCCCTCCGAGAGGGAGGTGGCATTTTCGTCAGAAAATGACGGAAGGAGCCTGCGCAACTGACGATTTTTAATACACGCGGGCTCATCCCACCCTTACCGCTTGCGGTATTTGTTCCCCCTCCTCCCGGAGGAGGGCTAAATTGAATCGCGCTTTTGTCAGCATTTTTAGAAAAAAGCATCAAATATCGTAGATGGTAAAGAACGGATGCAGTAATAAAATCAAGGCCGCAAAATTTTCAGAAAATAGAGTAAGAGGAGGTCCCTATGGCAGAATCGGTATTGCACACCACGCTCGAGCACGAAGGCGTTGCCGAATTTGTGGAAAAGAAATCGGTTTTTATCGGTCACGCTTGTCCCGTTTCAAGTGAGGAAGAAGCGTTGGCATATGTCAAAAAGAAGAAAAGTGAATATGCCGATGCACGCCACAACGTGTGGGCGTATCTGCAAAAGGGCGAGATCGTTGCGCGCTATTCCGATGACGGTGAGCCGCAGGGAACGGCAGGTGTTCCTGTTCTTGACACCATCCGAAAGAGCGGTGTGAGCGATGCGGTTGTTGTAGTTACTCGTTATTTCGGAGGCATCCTGCTGGGGGCAGGAGGACTTGTTCGCGCATACTCGCACACGGCGCGCCTGGCGCTTGATGCGGCGCATATCATCACTTATGAGCAATATACAGAGTTGGAGTTGGTCTGCTCCTATTCCGACTATCAAAAATATCAGGCCGAACTTCCGCGCTTTGGCGCTGTCGTAGACGATACGCAGTTTGCCGATCGTGTCACGCTTTTGTTTTCGGTCAAAGATCCCGTCGTTGAGGATGTTTTCGCGCGCGTTCGCGAGATCAGTAACGGTGGGGCACAGCCTACCGTTCGCGGAAAGCGCTTCGATTACCGATAAAGATACATTTTTCAAATAATTTATAAAAAATACGCAAAGAAAAAAGTATATCTTCTTTTTTTTGCGTATCTTATTTATAGAATGCCAAATCGGCTGACGGATAAAATCGCGAGAAGGGAGGAATGCCTGTGAGATTTCCTGAAAATTTCATACAAGAGGTTATCGACAGAACCGACATCGAAGAGCTTGTCGGACGCTACGTTACGCTCAAGCGCACGGGTGCTAACCTCGTCGGGCGGTGTCCCTTCCACAGCGAAAAGACTCCCTCGTTTACCGTAACGCCTGCCAAGCGGATGTTTTATTGCTTTGGCTGTCAGGCAGGCGGTTCAGCTCTGACGTTTGTGCAAAAGATCGAGAATATGGACTTTGCCGAAGCCGTTGAGCATCTCGCAACGAGAGCCGGTTTGCCGCTTCCGCGCGAGGCAGGACAACCCGAAGAGAGGGGCGTTCCTCGCAAACGTGTGCTTGAGATGAACCTTGAGGCGGCACGCTTCTTCCGCGCTTGCTTGTTCGATCCTCGCATCGGAGCTGTCGGTATGGATTATTTCAAACGCCAACGGCGACTGAGCGAGGCGACTATTAAGCATTTCGGTCTTGGCTATGCGCCAAACGATTTCGGCGCTTTGCGCAAGCATATGAATCAAAAGGGATATTCTGATGACGAGCTCATCGCCGCATATCTGTGCGGACGCAGTCAAAAGGGAAACGTCTATGACCTTTTCCGCAACCGCGTGATGTTTCCCATTATCGATACGTCTGGCAATGTGGTCGCCTTTGGCGGACGCGTGATGGACGACAGTAAGCCCAAATATCTCAACTCATCCGATACACCCGCATTTAAGAAGAGCCGACATCTGTTCGCACTCAACTTTGCAAAGAACTGCTGCTCCGAGCGCGTGATTCTTTGCGAAGGATATATGGACGTCATTGCTCTGCACGCCGCAGGGTTTGAGAACGCCGTGGCAACGCTCGGCACGGCTATTACCGCCGACCACGCCCGCATCCTTTCCAAATACACGCAACGTGTTGTCATTTCTTACGATGCCGACGAGGCAGGACAAAATGCTGCCAATAAGGCGATGCGTATGCTTGGCGAGGTTGGAATGGATGTGCGTGTGCTCAAGTTGAACGGTGCAAAAGACCCCGATGAATACATTCAAAAATTCGGTCCCGACCGCTTCCGCCGTGTTCTGGAAGAAAGCCGTACTGGCTTTGAACACAAGGCAGATCGCATCCTCTCTCGCTACGATCTTGGCGAGGGGAGCGACAAGATCCGCGCATCAAATGAACTTTGCGCAATGGTGGCGGAGTATTCCTCTCCCGTTGAGCGAGAGGTCTATTTGACATACATCAGCACAAAATTAGAGCTTCCCACCGATGTTTTGCGCAATAGCGTCGAGCAATTTCGGCGTCGCAACCGTCGCGAGCAAGCCGCGCGCGACACGCGCGAAGCGCAGGCAACGGTCAAGAATTTCGGTGACCGCGTCAACCCGGAGGCGGCACAGCATCCACGCGCCGCAGCAACAGAGGAGGCTGTTATCGGTCTTTTGCTCATTTATGAGGAATACCGCAACGCCGTGCAAAAGGGCGAGGTAGAACTGGGCGAAGAGCATTTTGTTACCGATTTCTACCGCCGCGTGTTTGCATCGATCATGCGCCGCCACGCCACCGAGGAGGGGCTTTCCATCCCCTTGATGGGTTCGGAATTTACCCCCGACGAGATGGGGCGCATCGAAAAAGCCGAGATCGCACGCAGACAACTTTCGCAAAATGGCCCCGAGGTCTTCCGCTCCTCTGTGGAGACGCTCAAAGATGAGAAAAAACTTCTTGAAGTAAGCGAGCAAGGACTGGACAAGCATCTCCAACATTTGCGCGAGAAAAAACGGAAAAAAGAAACCATTACATAAAAGAAAGGCAAAACGAGAATGAAAGACGTAGAAACAAAAGAAGTAGAAGCCGAGGTTGCGGCAGAAACACCTGTAACCATAGTTGGCAACGAAAAAAAGATAGACGTCAGTGCACTGATCGAAAAGGGCAAAAAGGGCAAGCTCTCTGCTTCCGACCTTGACGAGGCGCTGGAAGAGATGAATTTTGATGCCGAAAGCATCGATAAGCTCTACGAGACCCTTGAGGACAACGGCATCTCCTTTGACGGTGATCTTTCCAGCGAGGAAATGAGCGCCATCGAAAATGAAGTTGAGGCATTCAGCGCTGCCGAAAATATGGAGCGTATTCTTGAGCAGGAAGGTCTTGCCATTGACGACCCCGTTCGTCTGTATCTCAAAGAGATCGGCCGTGTACCGCTTTTGACCGCCGATCGTGAAAAAGAGCTTGCAGAGCGTATGATGATCGGTGACGAGGATGCAAAGGTCGAGCTGGTAGAAGCGAACCTTCGTTTGGTCGTCAGTATTGCAAAGCGTTATGTTGGCCGCGGTATGTTCTTCCTTGACCTCATCCAAGAGGGAAATATGGGTCTGATGAAGGCCGTTGACAAGTTTGACTACACCAAGGGTTATAAATTCTCCACCTATGCTACCTGGTGGATCCGTCAGGCCATCACCCGCGCCATTGCCGATCAGGCAAGAACCATTCGTATTCCCGTGCACATGGTAGAAACCATTCACAAGGTGTCCCGCATTTCTCGTCAGCTTTTGCAAGAGAACGGTCGCGAGCCTACCGCCGACGAGATCGGTGAGCGCATTTCGATGAGCCCCGAAAAGGTGCGCGAAATTATGAAGATCGCACAAGATCCCGTATCTCTCGAAACTCCTATCGGTGAGGAAGAGGATAGCCACCTTGGCGATTTCATTCCCGATGACGATACCCCCTCTCCCGCAGAGGCAACCTCTACAAGCATCCTGCGTGAGGAGCTGGAGCGTCAGCTACACACCCTCACTCCCCGTGAGGAGCACGTTATCAAGCTTCGCTTCGGGCTCTATGACGGCCGCACCCGCACCCTTGAGGAGGTTGGTAAGGAATTTGACATTACCAGAGAGCGTATTCGCCAGATCGAAGCCAAAGCTCTGCGCAAACTCCGTCATCCCAGCCGTGCAAGACACCTGAAGGGCTTTATGGAGTGATTTTTGGCTTACTGCAACAAAAACAAATTGCCAAAATTGTGCACATTGGCGCAACAGATAAGCAATGTGCCAAAAACTGCAAGTGTATATTTGTGCATAGTTCCATTCATTTGTGAACACCGCGTGTCCTGAGCGAAAAGGATACGATGCGTTGCGAATTTCGTAACAAAAAATTCACTTGACAGAAGGTAAAAAATGGTGTAAAATATAGCGTATAAACGTATTTTCCGCGCTCGCGCGTATGTGTGAGGCGGTGCCACGATTTTTTGGGAGGAATAAACCATGAACAAGAGACTGATCGCTTTATTTCTTTGCCTTGTTATGATGCTCTCCGTCTTCCTGACAGCTTGTGCAGAGGATTCGGAAGAGGATGCAAAGAATGAGCTGGAGGAAGCCAAAGTTGCAAGCAACATGACGCTGACGATGTGGATCGTTTCCGAATCCCCCGTGTCTGAGGAGATCCGCACTGATGTGTCCAAGGCAATCAACAGCTTGACCAAAGCAAAGTATAAGACCCAGCTTGAGATCCAGTACCTCAGCGAGGAAGAGTATTTTTCCAAGCTGACGGATGCTATGGAAGCGTATAAGCAAGCCAAAAAGCAGCAAAACGCAGACAAGCCGGTTGAAACGGGTAGTGACGGAGAGCCTGTTGGTACCACCGTTGAAGAGATTATTACCGACGAACACGGCATGTATCGTGATAACTATCCGCTCGTACTGGAAAATCAGGTAGATATCATTTACATCGGCGATGTAAACGACGGCGAAGGCAACCTTTTGATGTCCGGCCAGCAGATGTATAACAAGCTCCGCGAAGGAGATTGGCTTGCAGCTCTCGATGAGGCTATCAAAGGTGACGCAAAAAAGATCAAGGAGTTCGTTTCTCCCACGCTTCTCTCCGCTGTTCAGGAGAAGGGTGCTACTTACGCGATTCCCAACAACAACGTTATTGGTGAATATACTTACATGTGCCTGAACAAGGAAATGATGGATTGCTACTCTCTGCAGGGGCATTTGACCAGAGGCTCCATCAAGAGCTTTGCCAACGAGCACGTTTATCAGTTCATCAATATGATTTCCATCTACGAGAAGGGCGATCTGCTTCCCGTAGATGCAACCTATGAAGAGTGCCTTGCATTCTTGGCATATTACTGGAACATTGACACAGAGGATTACTCCATCAACAGCAATGAGTTTTCTATTTTTGGAACACCTCTGTTCGGTGCCCAGCCCAGCCGCGGTCAGAACGCTGTTGGCGTTCAGAGCTTGCTTGAAAATGAAGAGTTCAATTCTCACTATTTGGCACTCAACAAATACCGCTTGAGCGATAAAGATAACGCAAAAGCGGGAAAAGATTCTTTTTACTTCAGAAACGATGCAAACAAGGATAGAGACTACGATGCTTACGGCGTTAAGTTCGTCAAGGGCACTCTTGCCGAGCTGACTGTTGTAGACGGCGTTTCCTACTACGACGAAGGTGACGTTCGCTACTACGTTGTTCCTGTTGAGTATCCGATGGCTACCGCTGAGGACATTTATGGTAATATGTTTGCAGTTGCTTCCACGACCCTGAGCGTTGACCGTAGTATGCAGATCGTCACCTACCTCAACACCAACACCGACATTCGCAACCTGCTGCAATACGGTATTGAGGGTCAGCACTATACCATCGAGAACGGTACCGTTTCTCGCGTTGCCGATAAGTACGGTAATTACTACGATATGGACATCTACGCTACGGGTAACGCCTTCTTGGCTTATCCCGAACCGGCGATGGATCCTGCTATTTGGGAAAACGGCAAAAAGCAAAACAGAGACTCTCTTGTTGAGCCTCTCTTGGGCTTCGATCTTGCCGAATATGCCTCTACCGCAACACAGTTTGGTATTCCAGTAACAGTTACTTCTGCAAAACCCTATAGCACCACTTTCCGTTCCGGATTGAATAAGGATGTGCTCTCCCAAGATGCAGTTTTGAAAGCATGGATCGAAGAGTGTGATGCAAAGGAACCCGGCGTTTACGTTTTCCGCAGCCGCGAAAAGACAGTAAACAATGAATTTGCAGAGATTCTGTACTTCTACAACACAACAGGCGCATATCGCTTCAGCGTTGAGTCTGAGGAGGTTCCGAAAGATACCGGAACCGGCTATTATCGTAACAACACATACGTTTATACCGAAGATCCCGCTTTGTTTGGCAACTATACGTTGACAATGGTCTACGACATCAACCTTATTCGTTATGAGGGTCAGTATAAGGTCGTACAGAGAGAGATGGACGGCGATGAGGAGGCATCCCGCACAGAGTGCACCTATGAGGAAACCTTCAAATATACCGACACAAGATATGACTTCGATCTCTACAATACCGAGTCCTATAAATTGGCCGTACACGGTGACCTCTATCTTGGCGATTTTTACGACAATAAGGACATTTTTAATGAACTTGTTGCACTCTACGAAAAAGAGGGAAAAGATAAGGCTAACCTTGGACTCTATTGGGTAGATACTACTTCTAGCGAAGAAAAGGATTATCACTCTTTCATTCTCTACCGTAAGAACATTACGCATACAACCCTGATCGATGTTGTCCCCACTATTTCCGGCAACAAGATCAATTTGGTTGTTAACTATGATGAGCGTACAGGTAGTGAAATTACGGATCCGCCCGGTTATGGAGTTGAGCTTGGTGTTAGACCTGGAAAGCGGTATGCAGCGTATTATATCACGCTTGAGACCGAAAAGGGTGTTACGGCATCTGTTTCCTACAATGTTGGTCAAACGACTCCCGAGGAGGAGCTGGAAAGCAAGTTTACGCATGAGTTCCTTAAAGATACAGCAACTCTAAAAATGGATAAGCTTGACAAAGTTATTGACTTTGAAGCTAAAGGTATGTTGAATACTGAGCTTGTTAAGTATATGACAGAGTTGAATGATATGGTTGTGGAGCTCTTGAATAGTTGTGAGACTTCCGAAGAACTCGAAAAAATGCTTCAGGATTTGGGAGTTCTTTTGAACACAGAGAAAGAGTTGTCTTTGAATAAGGATCTTCCTGATTGTCATTCAGCGTTGAAGGATGCGATTACCGATCCCAACGGATTGATTGGCGAGAATTTTGCACTTTTGTTTTATCAACTTACTCACATTACAAATTACGGCACAATAGAGGAAGTGCTTGGTTATCTTCCGGGAATCCTCGAAATAACCGACGAATACCGCCCCATCTTCTACTCCCCCTACGGCATTTATTACTTGTGGATGGAAGCATATCAGTATCTCCCTGCTGATATGAAACCTGCACAGTAAAATATTTTTTCGGCGCAGACGAGTTGTCTGCGCCGATCTTTTGTGGGAGATTTTAGAAAAAAGTGATTTTTTTTGCAAGGAGTACTTGTAAAAAAGGACGGGGTATGATAAAATGATAGAAATAGAACCCTTGAAAGGAAGAAAGAATATGTTTGGAGAACAAAAGGTTTGCTTTTCGGGTGTGCAGCCCAGCGGCAACCTGACTATTGGAAATTATCTTGGTGCTATTAAAAACTTTTCCGAATTTTCGGAGCAATATAAGACCTTTTACTGTGTGGTAGATGAGCACGCCATTACTGTACGTCAAAATCCCGCAGAGCTTCGTCGTCGCACTTATGAGACGTTGGCTTTGTATATGGCCTGCGGACTTGATCCCGAAAAGAACACGCTCTATGTGCAATCGATGGTGCACGAGCACGCCGAGCTTGCATGGTTGCTCAACTGCTTTACTATGTTCGGTGAGCTTTCCCGTATGACGCAGTTCAAGGATAAAAGTGCAAAACACGCCGACAATATCAATGCGGGACTCTTTACCTATCCTGTGCTGATGGCGGCTGATATTCTCTTGTTCCAGACCGACGTTGTTCCCGTTGGTATTGACCAAAAGCAGCACGTTGAGCTCTGCCGCGACATTGCAAATCGTATCAACCAGATCTATCCCGATCTTTTCACCATTCCGGAGCCGATCATGGCAAAGAGCGGCAAAAAGATCATGTCCTTGGCTGAGCCTACCAAAAAGATGAGCAAGTCCGATGAGAACACCAATGCAGTCGTTTATATTTTGGATGACAAGGATACTATTATTCGCAAGTTCAAGAGGGCAGTGACCGACTCTGAGGCAGAGATCCGCTTTGCAGAGGAGAAGCCCGGTGTGAGCAACCTGATGACTATCTATTCTTGCTTCACGGGCAAAACTTACGATGAAATTGAGCGCGAGTTTGCGGGCAAAGGATATGGAGATTTTAAGATTGCCGTTGGCGAGGCCACTGCCGATGCATTGGCACCCGTGCAGGCGCGCTTCGCTGAGCTGATGGCGGACAAGGCAGGTCTTGAGGCACAAATGAAACGCGGAGCAGAGGAAGCATCCTACTATGCACGCCGTACGCTTTCCAAAATTCAAAAGAAGCTGGGATTTGTGCAAATTCGGTAAAAATTGCCGTTTGTTGCATAACGCATACAAAACAAGGGGAAAATCCGTATGGGTTTTCCCCTTATCTTTTTGAATACGGATGGGAGTTTTTGTATGTATCTTATTATAGGATTGTTTGTTTTTCTTTTGTGTTATGTTCTCACGCCTATTGTTACGCGTCTTGCTTGGCGTATCGGCGCCGTTGACGTGCCGCTTGACGGGCGCCGTATGCACCGACGGAGCATTCCGCGTGATGGGGGAGTAGCTATCTTTCTTTCCTTTTTGGTAGGCCTTTCGGTGTTCAACAAATGGGATGCTTTCCTAACGGCTATTGCCTTTGGTTGCGGAATTATGATGCTTGTGGGGCTTGCCGATGACATCTTTGGACTTGGTGTATGGGCAAAGCTCTTGTTCCAAACAGCAACTGCAACGGCGGCTGTCCTGGGGAGCGGTGCGGTCGATGGAATATGGGTGGCTTTTGCTGTACTTTGGGTCGTTTTACTGATCAACGCGCACAATTTTATCGACGGTATGGACGGGCTTTTGTGCGGATGCGGTGCTATCGAGTGTTTGATGCTGAGTGCTTGCTTTTTCATCAGCGGACAGGGGATTATTGGTATTGCCACGCTTTATTTGATGGCGGCCTGCCTCGCTTTCCGCATCTATAACCGCTATCCTGCCCATATCTTTGCAGGGGATTGCGGCTCCGAGGCATTGGGCTTTGCTCTGGGAATGTTGTCTCTGCCTTTGTTTGGGCAGGGAATGCACCTCTCTACGCTTGCACCGCTGTTTATCTTTGCATATCCCGTTGTCGATCTTTTCAGCTCGGTTGCGCGTCGGATTTTGCATGGATACAGTCCTTTTCGTGCCGACCGAGCGCACCTGCATCACCGCGTTTTTGCGGCAGGGATCTCGCACGCAGAGTGCACCGATATTCTGATGAGCCTCACGGCAGTTGCCGGTGTATTGGGAGTGTTGATCAGCTCAGAGGGATTATGGCTCTTTGCCGGTATCCTTTGTCCCTTTGCGGCATGGTTCTTAACTTCGGTCAAAAAGTACGTTCTCTTTTCTAACCATTAGAAGAGTTTCTGGGTATTTTTTGGTATTAAAGAATATTTTTGCTATAAAATAAAAGAAAAAGGAAGATTGTTTGTGCAATTTTCCTTTTTTTGCTTGACAAACGCGGGGGAGTTGTGCTATGATGTATGTGTAGCATTTCTGAATGCTGCTACATTTTCCAAATGAAAAGGAGAAATATCGTTATGGGTATTATTTTTGCCGCTGTATTGCTCTTCTTTGTTGCCCTCAGTGTTCTGTGGTCGGTATTCGTCCGCAAGCTTATCAAGACAAGAATCAAGAGTATCTGCAAGATCGTATGTTTGGTTCTGGCCATTATCGGCACAGTTGCTGCCAAAGACTTTGTCCTTGATCAGGCGTTTATTAAGGATACACTGCTTCCTTCGATTTCCTCATCGCTTCCTGCAGAGGTGATGGATATGATCAATGCTTCTCCTGCACTGCTTGAGGTTGCAGCCGGTTTGCCGGTAGCGTTGGTTACTCCTATCGTTTTTGTTGTTCTGTATATCGTTTTTGCCATTTTGGCGGCAATCGTATATATGTTCATTCTCCTCTTCGCAGGCAGAAAACTCAAAAGAAGTGCCAAAAATAATGTTCCGTATGCTAAGGCAAGAAGCATTGCGTGGTCTGCTTGCTCCGCAATTCTTGCTTTGGTCGTTATTCTTCTGCCCATTGCCTTTTACGGCGGTTTAGTCGATGATGCTATGTCTGTTCTCGCAGAGACAGATGTGATGGATGCCGAAACACAGAAAATGGTAGATGATATCACCAAAGAATATGTTGATCCCATTACCAAGGGCACTGTTGTTGAAATGTTCCGTGCATTTGGCGGTGATATGATCATTGATGAAATGACCTCTTTCCCGCTGAACGGCGAGACCGTATACATCAAAAATGAGTTTGGTGCCATTGCCGATCTGGCAGGCAACGTTATGCCCTTGATCAATGCAGAGGGCGGCCCCGAAAGCTTTGGCGATAAAGAAGCAGATGCTTTGGTGGCTACTGTAGACTCCCTTACTCAATCCAAATTCCTTGTTGTGATTGCTTCCGAGGCTGTTTATCTTTTGACCGATGATATGGTCAATGGCGAAGAGCCCATGGCTATGGCTGACAACGAGATGTTTGGCGACCTTATCACCAGAACGATCACCATCGTTCACGATGATGCTAAAAAGACCGACCTGTTCAAAGCTGATCTCAAAACTGTTGCCGATATGGCAAGTGCCCTTATCAAGGGAGGCGTTCTCGCCAATATGGACGATACCGATGCTTTGATGGATGAACTCGCAGGTGGCGACACCATCAAGAACGTTATCGTTGTTTTGGGTAAGAACAATAGCATGAAATGCCTCATTCCCGAGGTTACCAATATCGGTATTGAAGCTATCGCAAATGCCGTAGAAGTAAAGGCTGATGCAACCGAGGCTTACAATGATTTGCTCAATACTATTGCCTCCGATCTTAACAGCGCGGAGCTTGACGGCGAAAATTGCGTTGCCGATTTCTCTGAAAAGCTGAACTCCGCACTCGATCACGCAGGTATCACACTTGATAAAGATAGCAAGCAGGAAGTGCTCGATTCCTACTCTGCCGCTTTGATCAAGCTTGCAGTAGACAAGAATGCTGAGGTTACCGCCGAGGATGTTCAAAACTTCTTTGCAACCGACACATTTGCTAACCCCCTGCCTGTACAAAGCGTAGAGGCATTTGAAAAGGCAACTCTGCTCGTATTCCTCGATGAGCTTGTTGTTGATGTTGACGAGGCAGCTAAATTGATCAACAGTGATAACGCTAATCAAGAAGCAGAAGCCATTGGCGGTATCTTCTCCCAAGTAGGGAATCTGATGGATGATGTTTCCGGTGAAAAGCCTGATATCGGTACTATGGCAGAGTCGGTAGGTGGCATTCTCAACTCTTTGAATAGCTCTGTTTCCGTAGGTCCTGAGCGCACATCTAAGCTCTTTATTGCCATCGTTCAATCCGACATAGTAAGAGATAGAGATGCTGCTAATATGGATATCGCAACGGCAACCGAGCTGGGTACAAATGGAGCCGGTGGCGACTATGCAAAGACATTTAAGACCATCTCCAACACAATGAATGTTCTTCAAAATATGAACAACAGTGAAGGAAAGAACAAGGAAGAGTTTAAGGAAGATGTTACCGAGATGCTCAAAGACATGACCCCTGAATCCGCAAACATGATTGGATCCTACATTACCGAGGATAGATTGGCAAATGATTACGATCTTGATGAAAAGCAATCCGAAGTCGCAGCTCCCCTGATTTCCGACGTATTCGGTTATATGGGCAACCCCGAAAATACGGAAAATATGACCGAGGAACAGTACGAGGCAGAAGCTAAAGCGATTACCGATGTTATGGATTTGGTTACCTCTGCAAGCGATAGAGCAAACAATGGCAATAATTCGTCTTTGTTTGGCAGTGAGGGAGATGACAGTGTTCTAAATCAGTCTGCCGACGAGACTATTGCAACCATCATGTCTTCTGCGGCAATCAAGGATTCCTTGAATAATAACTCCGACAACTTAGAAGGCGTTTTCTTTGGAACACAAAGTGGACAAGGCGGAGAAGGTGAAGAAGGCGGAGAAGGCGGAGAAGTTCAAGCACCCGCACAAAGTATGCTGAGTACGAATGAGAAGATCCAACTCGAAGGCGCTCTGTATAATTATTATAATGATGAAGAAAGAAAGAATTCTCAAACTGAGGATCAGCGTAAAGAGGATGAGTTAGCCCTGACCAATATTGGTAAACTGTTCGGCTACTCCGAAACGCAAGTGAAAGGAATTTTGGAGGGAGATTTTGTTACACCCCAACCCCAACAGTAATCAAATCAATTAAAACCAAGGGAGACCTGCAAAGGTCTCCCTTTTGGTATCTTTTTTTGCCCAAGGTATTGCAATTCTTATATAAAAATGGTAAAATAAAGATGGAAAAATATATTTAAGGAGGCTATATTATGAATATAACCGAAATTTTGGCGCGTTGCGATCATACGCTCCTTTTGCAAACCGCAACATGGGAGGAGATCCGCGCAATTTGTGACGACGGTATGAAATATCACACCGCATCCGTTTGCATTCCGCCTTGCTATGTAAAACAAGCGAAAGAATATGTAGGCGATCTCCTTGCTATCTGCACTGTTATCGGCTTCCCGAACGGCGACAGCACCACGGCAGTCAAATGCTTCGAGACCGCCGAGGCTCTGCGCGAGGGTGCTGACGAGATCGATATGGTCATTCACGTTGGCGACCTCAAGGCAGGGAATGATGACAAAATCCTTGCAGAAATCCGCGCTATCAAACAGGTTTGCGGTGACAAGATCCTCAAGGTCATTATCGAAACGTGTCTTTTGAATGAGGACGAAAAACTGCGTATGTGTCGCATCGTTACCGAGTCGGGTGCTGATTACATCAAGACCTCAACCGGCTTCTCGACCGCAGGGGCGACGCGCGAGGATGTAGCACTTATGCGCGCTAACGTAGGCAAGCACGTTAAGGTCAAAGCCGCAGGCGGCATTGCAAGTCTTCAGGATGCTGAAGACTTCATCAATCTCGGTGCCGACCGTCTTGGCACCAGCCGCGTAGTCAAAATTATAAAGAACACCGACAACGGTGGATACTAATTGATAGAAAAGGAGAATACATTATGGCTATTCCAACCCCTCACATTTCTGCTAAAAAAGAAGATATCGCAAAGACCGTGCTGATGCCCGGTGACCCCTTGCGCTCCGAGTTTATTGCAAAAACATTCCTCAAAAATCCCGTACTCGTCAACGATGTTCGTGGCGTTCACGGCTACACGGGCGAATACAATGGCAAAAAGGTAACTGTTATGGCTTCCGGTATGGGACAGCCCTCTATCGGCATCTATTCCTACGAGCTTTACAACTTCTACGACGTTGACGCTATCATTCGTGTAGGCACTTGCGGCTCCTTCCACCCCGATCTGCACGCGCGTGACATCATCGTAGCTATGGGCGCTTGCACCAACGGCAACTATGCAATGCAATATAAGCTTCCCGGTACGTTCGCTCCCATTGCTGACTTCGACCTCGTTCGCAGAGCAGTTGAAGAATGTGAAAAAGCAGGCGTGAACTACAAGGTAGGTAACATCTTCTCGTCCGATACCTTCTACGATGATGCGAACTCCGGTATGGATTGGGCAAAAATGGGCGTGCTTGGCGTTGAGATGGAATCCGCCGCGCTTTACTGCAACGCGGCAAGAGCAGGGAAGAAGGCACTCTGCATTTGCACCGTTAGCGATTCCTTTATTTATCCCGAGGAGAACACCACCGCCGAGGAGCGTCAGAATTCCTTCACCGCTATGATGAAGATCGCGCTCAATCTGGCGTAAAAAGAAAGCTATGACGAAAAGAGTATTTTTGATCGTATTGGATAGCGTTGGAATTGGCGAGATGCCCGACTCCGCCGCCTTTGGCGACGCAGGCAGCAACACGCTGGGCGCTATTCGCAACCACCCGAACTTTTCTTGCCCGAATCTTGAGGCGTTAGGTTTGTTTAACATCGAGGGCGTTGACGGCGGTGTATCTGCCCCCAAGGCATCCTTTGCGCGTATGCGCGAGAGATCGATGGGTAAGGATACAACCATCGGACATTGGGAGATCGCGGGCATCGTCTCGCCTCAACCGCTCCCCACGTATCCCAACGGTTTTCCCGCAGACCTGATCGCAGAGTTTGAGAAGAGAACGGGTAGAAAAACCATTTGCAATCTGCCGTATTCCGGTACCGACGTTATTCGCGACTATGGCGACGAGCATTGCAAGACCGGCGCGCTGATCGTCTATACCTCTGCCGATAGCGTGTTTCAAATTGCCGCGCACGAGGATGTCGTTCCCGTCTCCGAGCTGTATCGCTATTGCGAGATCGCACGCGAGCTTCTTGCTGGCGAGCACGCCGTAGGACGTGTTATCGCGCGCCCCTTTGCGGGTGAGCATCCCTATGCGCGCACCCCTCGCCGCCACGATTATTCGCTCACGCCCCCTGCAAACACCATTGCGGATATTCTGCAAGAGAGGGGCTTTGCCACCATTTCGGTAGGCAAGATCTTCGATATTTTTGCAGGCAAGGGATTTAGCGAAAGCCATCCCACGCCCAACAATGCCGCAGGTATGGCTATGACCGACGAGATCGCCGCGCGCGATTTCACAGGCCTTTGCTTTACCAACCTTGTTGATTTTGATATGGTATTCGGTCACCGCAACAACATTGCGGGCTACGCGCAAGCCTTGACCGAGTTTGATGCTTGGATCGGTGGCTTTGCCGAGAGAATGGGCGAGGATGACATCTGCATCATCACCGCCGACCACGGCTGTGATCCTGCAACTCCCTCTACCGACCACTCGCGCGAGCATACCCCTATGCTTATCTTTGGCAAGAGTATCCGCTCGGGCGTCGACCTTGGCACAAGAACCTCTTTTGCCGACATTGGTGCAACGATCCTTTCTGCCTTTGGCATTGAGGATGGCGGCATTGCGGGCGAGAGCTTCTATTCTTCTGTTGTGAAAGGGGAGTAAGTCTATGACAGATCTGGAACTGATGCGTCTTGCAGAAGATGCACGTGCCTATTCCTACGTTCCGTATTCACATTTCGCGGTCGGGGCGGCACTCCTGACAAAGGACGGCAAGGTCTACACAGGCTGCAATATCGAGAACGCATCCTATACCCCCACTATCTGCGCCGAGCGCACAGCCGTTTTTAAGGCCGTTAGCGAGGGGGAAAAGGAATTTGCGGCTATCGCTATCATTGGCGGCCCTACGGGCGAAAAAGGCCATTTTTGCGCTCCCTGCGGCGTTTGCCGTCAGGTTCTGCGCGAGTTCTGCGCGCTTGATTTCCGCATCCTGTTGGGAACGACAGAAGAGGTAAAGTCTTACACGCTTGCCGATCTGCTTCCCACATCCTTTGGTCCTGCTGACTTGAAAGGAGAGTAAACCTATGAGAATGTACGACGTAATTAAAAAGAAGCGCGATGGCGGCGTTTTGTCCGCCGAGGAAATCCGCGCTTTTGTAGATGGATATACCAACGGGTCTATCCCCGATTATCAAGCCGCCGCGCTTTGTATGGCGATCTATTTTCGCGGTATGAACGACGAAGAAACCACCGAGTTGACCTTGGCTGTCCGCGATTCGGGCGAAAAACTCGACGTTTCGGGCATCAAAGGGCTTCGCGTGGATAAACACTCTACGGGCGGTGTTGGCGACAAGACCAGCCTTGTGGTCGCACCTATCGTTGCGTCCCTCGGTCTGACCGTTGCCAAAATGAGCGGTCGCGGACTTGGTCACACGGGCGGCACTGTCGACAAACTCGAAGCAATCCCCGGTTTCTGCACCGATCTTGCGGTGAGCGAGTTTGAGCGCATCGTCAACGAGACGGGCATTGCCATTGTAGGGCAGAGCGCAACGCTCGCACCTGCCGACAAAAAGCTCTACGCCCTGCGCGACGTTACCGCAACGGTTGACAGTATGCCCCTGATCGCTTCCAGCATTATGGGCAAAAAGCTTGCCGCCGACGATGATTGCATCGTTCTTGACGTCAAGACGGGTAGCGGCTCGTTTATGAAAAATCTTGAGGATAGCCGCACGCTTGCAAGCCTGATGGTAGCCATCGGCAAGAGAGCCGGCAAGCGCATCAGCGCTCTTATTACCGATATGGATAGACCGCTCGGCTATGCCGTTGGTAACTCCCTCGAGGTAGTAGAAGCCATTGAGACCTTGCAAGGCAAGGGCCCCGAGGACCTTTTGGAGCTTTCCCTCGCACTTGCTGCGCAAATTCTCTTCCTTGCCGATAAGGGTACACTTGACGAATGTCGCGCGATGGCGCAGGATGCCATCACCTCGGGCAGAGCGCTTGATACCTTTGCACGTATGGTTGCGGCACAAGGCGGAAATGCTGAGTTCATCTATCACCCCGAAAACTTTGCCAAAGCGCCTTACGTGCGCGAAGTTAAGGTTGAAAAAGACGGCTACATTGCATCGGTCAACACCGAGCAATACGGCCTTGCAAGCCTGCTTTTGGGCGCGGGACGCAACACAAAAGAGGACAAGATCGACCTCTCTGCCGGCTACCTGCTCAAAAAGAAGACAGGCGACGCCATCAAGGCAGGCGACACCCTCGCCGTTCTTTACGCATCGCGCGAAGATCTTTTCGATGCAGCAGAGCGCACTCTGCTTGCTGCCACCACCATCACCCCCGAAGCACCCGAGAAGAGACCGTTGATTTTTGAGACCATCTGATAGTACGTATAGGAGAAATCAATGACAGTTTTTGAAGCGCAAAAGCCCAATTTCTTTTTGGATATAGGTTTAGGGTGGGTTTTGTTCTTTGTGTGCGCAATGGTCGTGGCCATATTGTGTTGGGCTTTTATTGTGGTTCCGCTGTGGAAAGGGAAAGCCAAGGATATCGAAATATGGATTTTGAGAGCTGTTGTAACAGCATTTGTCCTTGTAATCTCTTATATAAGTGTTTTGTCGGGATATTCATTTGTTGCCAAAATGGATGAGTGGAACCGAAATTATAATGCCTATTTGCATGGTGAGTGCAAGATCGTTGAGGGCTATGTGGAGAATTTTCATCCTATGCCCGAAACTATGCACGACAGGGAGAGCTTTGAGGTTTCGGATGTATTTTTCGCATACGGCAGCTCCGATTCACGTCTTTACTACGAAAAATGTATGAAAGACGGTGGATATATCAAGCAAAACGGCACAAAGGTAAAAATCTGGTATATCAGTATCGGCGAAGAGGGAGAAAACCTCATTATGCGCTTGGATATTTTAGAAGAATAAAATTTGCCGAAACTCAAAAAAGCAGGGGGGGAGACTCTGTCAAGTCAGGCGATACCCTCGCCGTTCTTTACGCCTCGCGCGAGGAGTTCTTCGATGCAGCCGAGCGCACCTTGCTGGGTGCTACTACCATAGCGGCAGAAGCCCCCGAGAAGAGACCGTTGATTTTTGAGGTTATCTAAAGAGAAAGGAAACATATCAATATGGAAAAACGTCTTTTTAATAAAATAATCAAGGAACAAATGCTTTCGTATGGTTTTGAAAAAACAGGAACAAGGGATTACGCCAAAGAAGCAGCGGACGGTATTACTAAAATTGTTATCCGCGTGCCTGACGAAACTATCAATTTTTCTGTCGGCGTACAGTTTAAGGACTTTGGTCAAGAATATTCCGATTACTCGGGAAAATTTAGTAAACGGTGTATGGCATATGGCGCTGTACCGAGAGATTTGACATTCGCTCCCATAGCAGATTGTTTCGAAGAACGAGTTCTTGATATGGTGAAAAACGTAATGAACAGCATAGACATTTTTTTGCAAAAAGGAAAAGATGCTGTTTATGAAAACATCGATCAGTGGATCAGTAGTATTGTAATGGACGAAAAGAAAGAAAACGATATTTACGCCTACTTTGGTATGCCTCTGATCGATCCCTATTCTGATTCTTATATTCTCAAACAAATAGAGGAGTTGTATAAGCAGGGCGGCGCATCTATGATGTCGCTCGACGAATATTACAACCATAAAGAGCATTACGACAAATACGCCGAACACGGTTGTACAATCGACATTGGAAAAGAATTTGTAAAAATTTCCTATGACCGTAATTCTCAAAAATAATCTGAATTTGTAATAAAGGGTATTGCCCTTATAGGAGTACACGATGATAGTTACAACAAAAGAGCAAGTTTTTGAAATTATGGGTAAATACTACGGCAACGCACATTGGCGTGGGGCAGTGGGGTATTCTTCTGAGGAGGATTTGATTTTTGTGACTGAAATCCTCGATGAAATCAATGCTTTGGGATATCATTTCAGCAATTTGCATCGACTAACAGATCACGAGGATATTCGCTTTATTCCTATCGTTCTCAAGTATATCCATCAAAAAAAGGGGTGGATCGGTTCGTTGCTGTCAGCATTTCATTGTCGTTCTTACTATGAATACACTCCTGACCTGATCGAATTATATAAAAGCGACGATTTTGTTAAGCACAAATGGGATATCGGGAACGCTCTCTTATCGTGTAGACATAAGAAATTTGTTCCGCAATATCTGGAAATAGTCACCGATCCGTCTTATGGTAATGAGCCCGACTTGGTGATGGAAATTTTGTGTCATTTCAAAGTAAAACAAGCGCTTCCTCGTCTATTAGAGCTTTATGAGCGATATCCGGATGTTTGGCGATGGGATCTCTTAAAATACGGTTGGTATTTCAAGGATAGATCTATCATTCCGTATATAGAACCCTATTTGACGTGTGACGATTGCGAATATAGAAGCATGGCGAAAAAAGCAATGCAGAAGCTTTCGATAGTCTCTGATTGTTGATTTGTAATCTAAAACACCCGACCACCGCATTCCATAAAAGCGGTGGGCGGTCTTTGTTTTTCTATGCGAAGCGGGGCGTCGAGGACGTCGCCCCCTACGAGAAATCAAGCATTTCACGCGTTTTTTGTTTTCTAAAGGGCGCAAATTGATTCTCACGATTGATTCAAAAACAACTTTTGTAGGGGACGACGTCCTCGACGTCCCGCAAAAAGGAAAAAATCTTCGAAATAAAGTGGCAACTTGTGAATGAAAACAAAAAAATGATGTAGGTTTTTTACTTATTCTTCAGCTTAAAATACTGATACAAATTACAAGGAATCATACCATTATAAAGCTTTCTAATCTTATCGGCGCGCATACCGTAAAAGCGTTCAAATTGCGGGTGCGAGGTGATGATATAGATCTGCCACGGGGAGAGTGTGGCAAATGCGCGCCCCATATCGCGGTAGAGTTGTTCTGCCTCGGCAGGTGTCATCAAACGCTCACCGTAAGGGGGATTGCATACGACCGTGCCGCGTCTGCCTTCAATTTTTTGCATTCTACGCACGTCCGCGCAAAAGATGTTCATGTGCTCCTCAACGCCTGCGCGCAGAGCGTTTTCGTACACCGTATCGAGAATATCCTCGTCAATATCCGAGGCATAGACCTCAAATGCGCTGTCTTTTTTGATAGCCGCTTCTGCCGCTTCACGTGCATCCTTCCAAAGGGTGGGGGAGAGCTGCGCAAAGCTCTCGGCTGCAAAGCTGCGGCCAAGTCCGGGTGCGCGATTTGCAAGGATGAGTGCCGCCTCAATGGCAATGGTGCCCGAGCCGCACATGGGGTCCAAAAAGAGGACGTCCTCACGCGGACGCGAAGTCAAAGCCAACGCCGCCGCCAAGGTCTCACGCAAAGGGGCGGGGCCTGCCGCGGGGCGATATCCACGCTTGTGGAGCGGTACGCCCGAGGTGTCTATCATCAAGGTCGCCACATTTTTGAAGATAAAAAATTCGATTTGATATTTGGTTTCCGTCTCGGCAAACCATTTGACGCCATATTTTGCCGAAAGGCGGTCAACAATCGCTTTTTTGACAATGCTTTGGCAGTCGGGAACGGAATAAAGCTTGCTCTTAATGGCGTGTCCTTTTACGGGGAAGGCATCGAGCTTGCCGATCCAATCTTCCCACGCAATGTGGCGCGTGCCCTCAAACAACTCATCAAAGGTGGTGGCAGGGAAGGATGCAAGCTTGATGAATACGTGTTCTGCGCAACGCAAACCAATGTTGGCGCGTGCAATATCCGAGAGGTCGCCCTCAAAGGTCACGCGGCCGTCCATCGTATCAAGGCGATGGAGCCCGAGCGCGTCTATTTCTTCGCCGAGCAGTTTTTCCAATCCAAACAGGCAGGTTGCAACCAGTTGCAGTTTCATAGGTACTCCTTTTGGGGGGTGCAAGGCGTTTGCACCCTGTTTTTTATCTATTATAACACAATTCGCGCCTATTTGCAATCGATTTTTCTATATTTGTGAGAAGATAAAAATGCGCAATTCTCTTGCAATCGAAGAGAAAATCGTGTATAATGTAATAGAACACAAATCATCCGCGAGCCATTGGAGCTCGACAGAAAGGATTTTTGCTATGAGTAAAATGAAAGTTGGCGTTATTGGCGCCACCGGTATGGTTGGACAGCGCTTTTTGACGCTCCTTGCCGATCACCCCTATTTTGAAGTTTCGGTTTTGGCGGCATCCGCACGTTCCGCAGGCAAATCTTACGAGGAAGCCGTAGGCGAGCGTTGGAAGATGACCACTCCTATGCCCGAGCAATACAAAAAGATGGTGGTACTTGATGCCGCCGACATCGCCGCAGTTGGAGAGAAGTGCTCCTTTGTTTTCTGCGCGGTCGATATGAAGAAAGAGGACATTCGCGCTCTTGAGGAAGCATACGCAAAGGCAGAGATCCCCGTAGTTTCCAACAACTCCGCGCACCGTTGGACGCCCGACGTTCCGATGGTTATTCCCGAAATCAATGACGAGCACCTTGAGGTCATTGCCGCTCAAAGAGCGCGTCTTGGTACCAAGCGCGGCTTTATTGCCGTAAAGCCCAACTGCTCCATTCAATCCTACGTTCCCGCACTCACGCCTCTGCGTAAGTACGGCATCAAAGAGGTTGTTGCCACCACCTACCAGGCAATCTCCGGCGCGGGCAAGACTTTCAAGGAATGGCCCGAGATGATCGACAACGTCATCCCCTACATCGGCGGCGAGGAAGAGAAGAGTGAGCAAGAGCCCCTGCGCGTTTGGGGCAAGGTTGAGAATGGCGAGATCGTCAAGGCTGACGCTCCCCTCATTACCACGCAGTGCATCCGCGTACCCGTAACCGACGGTCACACCGCCGCAGTTTTTGTACGCTTTGAAAACAAGCCCACCAAGGAAGAGATCCTTGACGCTTGGAAGAACTTTTCGGGCAAGCCGCAACAGCTTGGACTTCCTCACGCTCCCGAGCAGTTCATCACCTATTTTGAAGAAGATAACCGTCCGCAAGCCAAGCTCGACCGCGATATCTACGACGGTATGGGCGTGACCGTTGGTCGCCTGCGCGAGGATACTCTCTTCGACTACAAGTTCGTGGGTCTTTCCCACAACACCCTGCGCGGCGCCGCAGGCGGTGCAGTCCTCATCGCAGAGCTGCTTTACAGAGAAGGATATTTTAACTAAAAGGACGCGACGTTGGGAAAACTTCTTGCAAGAAGTTTTCCCCACACCCCTTTCAAGAACTCTCTAACAAAAGGTCAAAAAGGAAAGTCGTTAGTCCACAAACAGACAGGCGACGCAAGTCGTAAGACTTGCTTTTGCTATCGCAAGCGCGTGGGCACCACCAAGACCCCGCGCGCTAAGAGAGTTGTATAGCGGTGATACGGGATGTCCTCGGTATCCCGAGAAGCGACAATTTATCTGTCATAAACAATCAACCGGTAGGGGACGGCGCCCTCGACGTCCCATCTGCAAACGATTACAAACAAATAACGGCGGGCGACCATTGGTCGCCCGTTGTTATTTATATGTGCTTTTTCACGCAATCAAAGGGATCAAGAAAGGAATAAGGGCAAGAGCAACAAGGAAAAATCCAACCTCCCATTTGCTACTTTTTGATACCCCTGTTTGAACATCAGGGTTCTGTTTTTTTACTTTGAAAAGGAGAAACAACGGTGCGTGCCGTATCACAATTTCTTCTTTTGAAGTATAAATGATAGCACGGCAATATTGATAACGCGCGATTCTTCCTCCCGGAAAGTCTATTTCATATTCAATCTTGACAATTTCATTCCATCTTACAAAACCGTCTTTGTGATGAATTCCATCTTCGGTCAGTACGCAAACGATTTTTCCAAACAATCGACGATTGAGGGGTGAAAGAATGAGAAAAGGAACGGAAAAAACAAAGCAGATCCATACACTCGTCCACAGACCATCAGACAACCATTTTGAAAAATCAAAATTACCTGCGTTAAACTCTAAAACGAATATAATGAAAGGAGCCCAAATCGCAACAATACCTAATATCAAAAGAGGAGCGGTGAAATATTGCCAACGAATTTTCACTCCTTCAATGTCTCTTAATCTGTTTTTTGCCATACGGTCACCACCTCTCTTTTGTATTATGTCAAAAAGCAAGATATAAAACTTTTTGGGACGTCGAGGGCGCCGTCCCCTACCGGATATCATTCGATGCAAAACAACTCTCTGAGCGGATAGGGTTAGTGGCCCCTAGCCGCTCGCGACAGCAAAAGCGAGCATAGGCTCGCGTCGACTGTCTATTAGTGAACTAATAAATTTATTTTTTGATCCTTTGTGAGAGTGCTTTTTGGAAGGGGTGCGGGG
>JAZNZC010000070.1:0-14767 GCA_045594745.1 Eubacteriales bacterium | reverse complement strand
TGCCGGATAAGACCGACGAGGTCTATTCCGTGATGGACGGAGAGCGCGAAGCCGGATGGGGATGCATCTATGACAGCGAGGGCAATATCACCGCCGTAGGTGTCATAGCGCCTGCCGGTGACAACGAGATCGAGATCACCGCATCCGCCGGCATCTACCGCTTCAGAACGGGACAAGCCGCGTTGGAGCCCTTGAATCCCGATTACGACGGCACGATAGAGGATGCCATCACCAAGTGTCAGCTGTGCGCGATCTACGATGACCGCATCTTCCTTGCCGGAAACCCCGATTTCCCCAATACCGTATTTTATTCCGCACGTAACGATGCCGGCGTGAACGATCCCTCCTATTTCGGCGTGCTGAATTATTTCAACGACGGCATCGGCTGGGAGCGCGTGACAGCGCTATTCCCCTTTTCCGACGTGCTATGCGTAACCAAGTCGGATACCGTGTATTACCACCAGGGCGCGGATGGCACGGACGTCGTAACGCGCGTCTATCCCTCTGTGCGAGGAAATGCCGGTCTTGGCTCTCTTGGCGCGTGTTGCAATTTCCTTGACGATCCCGTGATGCTGACGGCGCAGGGCGTGTTCGGCGTGAACAAAGAGACCTTGACGCTGGAGCGCACGCTTGGTCGCAGGTCCTCTACCATTGACGCGCGGCTGTTGCGCGAGCAGAATCTTAACGGCGCGCGAATGGTGGAATGGGAGGGCTACCTTTGCCTTTTCGTAAACGGCCACGTGTATATGGCGGATTCCCGTGCCTCTTACCAGGATGCTACGGGCGGCGTGCAATACGAGTGGTTTTACCTTTGCGACGTTGGCGTGTGGAGAAATGCGAACGGGCTCTCCTCTCCGATTTACGCGGCTGTGACGGGCGATCTTTCCGTAGACGGCGTCTCGCTTGCCGGGGAAAGGATCAGCCAGGACGGCACCTCTTACGCGCTGACAGAGACGCACGACGAGCTGTATTTCAGCGACGATGAGGTCTTTGACACCGAGGTGAACGGCGTGGCCATCAAGTACGCCATCCTGGATGGGAAAGCATACGCCGTGTACGCCACGGGAGAGCTTGCCAAGGCAGGCGTCTTTCATCCTGCCGTATGTCCAATGGTAGTGGGAGATCGCCTTTATTTTGGCACGGATACCGGAGAGGTATTCGTGTTCAACAACGATAAGCGCGGCGTGAGCGTAGGAGACGAGGAGGTGGAGCCGAGCGAGCTGCACCACAGCTTCTACCATTTTGCCGGGCATCGCATTGATTCCGGCTTCCTTACGCGCTTTGACGATTGCGGCGTGCCGCATCTTTGCAAAAGCACGTCAAGCAGGAGTCTTATCCTGCGTGTGAAGCTGATGAGCGCGGCGCTGTTCTCTATCGGTGTATCCACCGAGCGCGAGAGGGACAGACACGTGGACGAGATCACCGCATCCCGTTTCAGCTTTGCCGGCACGGATTTTTCGGCGCTGTCCTTTATGGTGCAATCCAACGCCACGGTCGTGGCAGGAGAGCGCGAGCGCAGATGGGTTGAGAAGCAATATCTTCTCCGCGACGGCGGCTTCTGTAGGCCGTTTGGCGTGTACAACATTTCTTACAGATATCGCATAGCCGGGAGGATTCGAGAATGAGTATTAACAAAATTACGGCCGCCGATATAGAAAGAAATTCTGTCGAGCGGCTTGCCAACAGACCGGGAGATCGCGCCGGTCTCGGGCAGGGCGGACTTTCCGCCTCGCAGCTGAAGACCTTTTTTTCCGCTCTTTCCAAGTTGAGCATTGATAAGGTCAATGAGATCATCGACGCTTTTGGTAACGGAGAGAGTGAAAGCGAGCTGATGGACCTGCTTTATACGTCTCTTGCCGACACCCGGGACGATACTATGAAGCTCTCCCTTTCCAAGTGGGTTGAGCAAACCGAGCAAAAGCTTGCGGACGTGCCGGAGAAGATGGCGGAAATGGAGTCCGTCATTGACGGATTTACAGAAGCAAGCGCCACGGCGCAATCGCTTGGCTCGGATCAGCAGCCCTCGGTCACCTTGCACAACGAGGTGGGCGATGATGGCACGCGCACCGTGCGCTTTGAATTCAGCATTCCGCGCGGCAGCACAGGTGACAATATCATCGAAAAAACAGAGCTTCCGCAAAAGTGGTATGACCTGAACGAAAAGCTGGAAGACGGCCACAAGATTATGGGCGGTCTTATCTACAAGGATATGGACGGGAACGTACAGGTATTTCCGCTTGCACCTGCGTATGGTGTTCGTAAAGATGAATGTGGTGAAAGCATTCCCGTTCCCGTACTTTACAACACCGCACAGCAGATTATGTGCAAGCCTGCTACCGATGGCAGACACGCGGTTAGCCTCCAACAACTTGATAAGTTTTTTGGTGGAACGGATGGCACCAGTGAAAAGACGTTCTCTATCACACGCGTACCGCCTGTTGATACGAGCGTACCTATCGCCCAACGTAGGCAGTACGTATTTTGCAGAGACAGTGAAAACAACTTTGCAGGTAAATACTATACCGCTGCTGCGCACGCAAGATCGCTTGCAGAACGCGATGACTATGGCAATATTCAAATCCAAGCTCCCGTTGTCGATAGTCACGCTGTTACACTTGGTTTTTTGAAAACCTACGTTTCAGAGGAAATAGCGAAAATTCCTAACGCAGAGGAGGCGAGCTTCTGATGAGCGCTTATTTAATCCAAAGCGAGACTCTTACCGGAATTGCTGATGCTATCCGTGAAAAGACGGGAGAAACCGGTACAATCGACGTGCCGGATATGGCGAGCAAGATTTCCGGCATTACGGGAGGCGGCTCTGCCGGCGGTGTGAGTAAGCTGGCGCAAGTTGTGGATAGGACAGTTACCGAAATCACGGAAGCAGACTTGCAAGGAGTACAGAAAATCGGTTCTTACGCATTTTCTGAATGTAATATACTTAAAACTGCTAGCATTCCTACTTCTGTAACGGAGATTGGCAATCACGCATTCCATATGTGCGCCAGCCTGTCAGACATACAACTTCCGAATAGTATTGCTACCATAGGAAGTTGCGCTTTTGAAGGTTGCAGCGCATTTACAGACATTACCATACCCGAAAGTGTTCTACTCATCCAATCAAACGCATTTGCAAGTTGTGTTTATCTAAAAAGAGTAAGGATGAAACCGAAAAATCCGCCCACACTTGGTTATGCTGCATTTTCTTCGGTTGCAAGCAACTGTGTTTGGGTGGTTGACGACGGTTGCGGAGAGGCGTACCTAAACGCTACAAACTGGAGTAATCTGAGAATCGTAGAAGAAAGTCAAGAAGTGGTCGGTGGTGTAGGTGTGTATGTCGTAGAGTTTGGTTACGACGGTGTTGCAAGCGTGTCGGGAGAACCTATTAGCGAAGTAACCTATCGTCTTTATACCGACGGCGGTATGCTCGTTACAGAGAAGTTTGCTATGGGAACGGAATTTGACTTTGGTTGGCAAGGTAGCAACGATATTGTGAATGCGATGGGATACAGTTACTATGTCGAGTGCGATATTTGGGTTGGCTCTGACCTTGTCGCAACCGTACAGAGCGAAACTGTGCAATTTAACTGACGGAGGTGTTCCAATGGTTGTAAAAGTGTTTCACAAAACGCGCGGAGATGGAGTAAAGCTTTTTAAGCGATTTGATGCTGCCGTAGACGCGAACGGCAACCCTATTAAGGCTAAAAACGGAGACTTTGTACCGAGTGGTTTTAAAATCAAAAAAGTCGGTACGGACGAAACCTATGCAAAAGCCATCGACGTGGAGGGCGCGCCGTATGAATACGCGGAAACGAAAATTCCCATTGAGGAAAGCAGATAAGGAGGAGAAAACATGCTGATTTACATTTTGCAGGGACGGGGCGTTTTCGGTGCCTCGTCTGAGGAAACGCTTCCTGCCTCTGTACGTGTGATGTGTGCAGAGGAGATTGAAGAGGTGCGCCTCGACGGGAATGTGCTACCCGTGAGGGGGGAGAGCTTTGTGATACCCGACGCGCTGAAGGACGGCGTCCACGAGATCAAGATCAATGGTCGCGCCTGCGAGAGCGTTGCGGTGAAGCGCGGCAAGGTGCGCCCTGCCGGTGAGGATTTTCGCCGCCTGCTTCCGGCACTCTATCGTATCTACGGGCTTGAGCTCCGTCTGTGCGCACTGGAAGAAAAAGCGAAGGCAAAAGAAATCTATTGGCTGAAATAAGCCGGAAGGAGATTGTGATGAAAAAGTATCTGATCGTGTTGCTGGTGGCGGTGCTCATTGCGATGCTGCCTCTTGCCGCTTACGCAACCACCGAAATTGCGCCCGTAGAGGGCGGGGACGTGACGGGTATTATTGATGCCCCCGTGGAAGAAACCGCCACAGAGGGCGAGGAAACGGACGAGGGGTGGTTTTACGAGGCGAAAGAATGGTGCGCTGTGAATTTCTCCGGCATCATTACCGTGCTTGCAGCCATCTACGCCCTGCTTCCCAAATACGGCGGTGTCGCTGCCATACTTAAGGTCGTGCGCGACGTATCCGGCGGCTTGAAGGCGCTTAAACAGTATATGGACGATAAGAATAACCCCGATTCCATCTACAACGTGATGGCGCGCCAAGGCGATGCTATCAGCAAGTTTATGAACGATATTGCCCCCGTGCTGGAAAAGCTGGAGGTCGGTCTTGAAAAGATCGGCCACGCGGCAATCTCGCAGGACAAGCTGCGTGCCGTTCTGCTTGCCGTGGAGGAGGGCGAAGAGCTGATGGCAAAGGAATTTTCCGATCTGCTTTCCTGCTCCACCACGATCTCCCAGAAGCACAAGGCGGAGTTTGAGGAAGCATACCTTGAAGCTCGCCAGCACTTGAAGGTATCCGTGAAGGAGGCGCTTGACGATGACGGACAAAAAGAAGAAGCTGTTGCTTGATGTGATCGGTGCTATCCTGGCGGTGGCATTTCCTGCCGCTGCGGCAATCTCGGAATTCCCGAAGATCCGGGTGGCAACGGCAGGCACAAGCCAGTTTACCACCTTTTTGAACGTCTCCAGCACCGCGTTCGCCGTGATCTGCGTGATCGCGGCGGCGACGGCGTGGCGATTCTTCCATAACCGGCTGAAGATGCCGAGAAGCGGATTCTTTCCGCTGGTGGCGCTTTACGCCATCGTACATGGCATCAATATGATCATTGCGCCCTTTGAGGTGATCGTATTTTGGGCGGCTGTGGGAAGCGGTATCGCGTTCATCCTGGCGGTGATCGCGGATAAAAAATACGGAGGTAGCCCGTAATGGCGGATAAATACGATTGGAACGAGCCGCAGACCGCGAGCGACGGCCTTCTTGATAAGACGGCGCTTGCCGTTGACGGTGCCAAGCAGAAGGTGAAAAACAAGCTGCGCGGATCTATGAACGCGGTGTGTCTTATCACTATCATTGCGCTGGAGGTTTTACATCGTTTTGTGACCTACGGCTTCAATGCAGAATTTGCGATAGATTACGTGTTTTCTGCGCTGATCACCTCTATGACCTCGTTGCTTGCGTTCTACGTGTTTTTTCCGAACGGAAAGCGCGCGGGGCGCGCAAGGGAGGCATATAGGGAAGCGGTGAAGGCACTGTCTGCCGCGCGACGCATTCTGCGTCTGAACGGCGGGATCGCCGACTTCCGCGCCTGGTGCCGGGCAAGATCCGACAAAGAGGCGGACGCCGTCATCGAGACGCGCCTGGAGGCGTTGGAAAATCTGTACGTCACGCGAGAGGAGTATATGCAGTACCGTCTGCTTTCGCGCCGTCAGCTTCGGAAACTGGCGAAGGAGGGGAAAATCACAAAGGAGGCGGCAAGGCAGATCCGCGTATGCAACAGGGCAGTGAAATGCAAGCCCTATGCTCCTACATACTTTCTCTCGGACGTGAAGGAGGGGAAGGAGAGCGTTTACCTGCGCGGTAAGGATCACTACGAGGCGCGTGCGCTTGCGATGCGCCCGGTGTTCTGTATTGGCGTGGGCGTTATAACGTCGATCATTACTTGGACGCCCAAGCAGATGGGAAGCGCGCTGGACGTGCTTCTTTCCATTGCGATCTCTGTGTTCCAAATCTGCCTTGCATCCTTGTCCGGCTATTCCTCCGGGCAGACCGCCGCCGCCAAGGAGGAGCTTGCCATCAGAGCCAAGGCGGGATTCATTGATGAATTCAACGAGGCAATGAAGGAAAAAAGCACCGCATAATGCGGTGCTTTTTTGACATTTTCAGCGTTGGAATTGTGATATAATACAATTCTTGTAAAACTCGCTTTCTTTATTTGAACATAACAAATAAAAAGATAAAAATGGAGGGCTTGGGATTGACAAGTTTCGACTTAAGTGGTATAATAGTAAAACTTGAAGACGTTATTAGTGAAATGCGTATCTTGAAAATAAATATGGAGGGGCGCACGGCTCAACGTTCTTATGAACGACGGCGTTTGTGCGGCGGGATGAATTTGTCCTGCGAAAAAAGTGGCAATATGAATAATTTGAGGGTCAATTTGAATGAAGCGGCAAATTATCTCATTCAACTGTTTTACAAAACAGGAATGAGGTATTCTTGCACCAGAACAAAAATCGGAAAGCTACTCTCCATTGTTTCTTTTAAATATGCGCAACAAGGACAACAATTTTTCGAAGAATCCATTTATAAGTACGACGATTGCGGTACAGCCATAAAGGAGCTTACCGCACACGTAGATAGAGATGTCTATATTCGTTGCAATTATAGCGATGATAAGAAAGAATATGTAGAGGCCATTGACGATACCCTTGCGTTGCCCGATGTGGCATTAAAATACTGCAACACAGACAACCTGAAAGAAGATGCAAAGAAAGTGATTGTAGAGGTTTTTCGCAAATTCGCATCGTTTTCTGCTCGTCAATTGGGGGAACTAATCAATCCAATCGTTAACTATGAGGGGGTAACGAGAACTGACGGAATTGTCGATCTCACCATTTTTCATGCTTTGAAAAAGGAAGATTTTCAAAGCAGCGAGCATCCTCGAGTACTAATAGATTATCTGTTTTGAATGATTTGATTGGAGCGAAAAAATGGGCAATACGGGAATTCCTCAGTGTGATCGCCAATTCGAAACATTAATTTCCGATTTTTGCGATATCGTTTTAACAACCAAGGATTGTTTGAGTCATAGCGAAGCAGAGCTTTACGTTAAGAATTTAACCAATGTTGAAAAATCTTGCTTGAATCAGTACAAAGAAACGGATTTTGTCGTTCAAGAATGCGTAAAAGCGCAGGTGATAGAATATATCCAAAAATTTCAAGATCAGGATGTATCTGATTTGGGTTCTCCTTTTGAATTCGATAGTGGCACAAACTATGCGGAGTATCGCGATTTTTTCGAGAGAAAATATCGGGAATTTAACAATAACGCAAGCCTTCCCGAAGCACTCAAGTACGCTTTCGATCATATTAAGGAAATGAGTGACCACTATCGCGTTTTCGAGCAGTTCTATGTAATTCGAACTAAACAAGCCTTTGCGGATATATGGAAACGGATGAAGGTCGAAGTGCGCCGACAAGCCAAATTGGAAATGGGAAAGGCTATTTCGCAAAGTGTTGAAGAAGCTGCTCAAAGTGCGTCTGAAAGGGCGAATTCACATATCGAAAAATTAGCAGAAGAAGCGAAAGGAAATGCAGAAAAAGCGGTAGGAGAGGCGGTAGAAAAGCAGATGCTCAAGGTTAGCGCAAAGGTTACGGAAACTAGCGTTACTATACTTGGCATTTTTGCCGGTATTGTGCTGACCGTTGTGGCCGGGTTGTTTTATTCTTCTTCTGTTATCGAAAACGCCACAAACGCAAATTTTTACAGATTAATGTCTGTATCGGCACTGGTGGGTTTTGTATGCTTTAATTTGATTGCAATTATGTTTCGGTATATTTCTAAACTCAAGGGCAATCCGGAAAAAGCGAAAGCCGAAGAAGGGCCAAATGGTAATACACCTCAAAAAAACACGCCAAGATTTCCGTTGAGCAAAATGAGCCTTTTTGTTAGCATAACGCTTGTTGTTATAATGGTTGTGTTTGCCATTTTAGAATGAAAATAAAGAAAGAGCGAGGGTTTCCTCGCTCTTTCTTTATTCCACCAAATTCAAAAGTCGCGCGATCTCGTGGCTGACGCGGCGCTTGAGGGCGTAGAACTGGTTGAAGCCGCAAAAGTGCTCAAACATCGTGTTAAAGCCCTTGCCGTCGATGATGGCGAGCTTGACCTGTGCGCGCAAGCTCTCGCTTTCCACGAGGAGCAATGCACGGTCTATGGCAGCATTCAGACGTATGTATTCTGCTAGGATTTCGGCGCGGCGGGGTCTGCCCTTGTCTCCGAGCTCGATCTCCCTGCGGCGCTCGTGGTACCCTCGGCAGATGTCCCGGATGTAATCTCGCTGGAGCTTGGTCATATCATACCTCCCTTACTCTGATGCTGTGGATATGCAGCATCAGTTTTCTTTTGATGACGAATACTTTGTAAGTGGCGGAGGAGGTGTCGCGGTAGCCCTTGACATCCTCCACGATGCGCTCCCCGGTGCGGGCGTCGGTATAGACGAAATCCGCTACGTAGGTGACGCCCTTCTCGATCACCCTTCCGTATTTGGGTTGTCCTTTTTTCTCGCCTCTTGTATAAACGCCGATTTTTTCGCGTATGGCGGGGATAAGGGAGAAGGGCACCTGTCGGTCGAGGTCTTTGATTAAGCCCCGCCGTAGCAAAATATGCAGCTCACAGAAGCGCTCGTGCTCTCTCTTGCTGTCAAAGGTGCCGTCAGGGGTGACTACCTTCTTGTTGCCGAGTTTGTTTTGTTTGCGGTTATAGCTTCTCCAAGCCATTACAGCACCTCTCCGTTGATTACGCGCACGCCCTGTCGGGGCGGCGGCGCGGGTGGCGTTACTTTGGGAAGATGGCAGCTGCAAGAGAAGGTGTCGGGCGAGATCTCGGCGCGGTCGCCGTCGGTGCACAGATCCCGACAGCGCACGCCCGTGGCGGGGAAGGTGATCCCCGTCGCAGGGCAACGCGCGCGGATCATCCTGCCGCTTTTGAAATCCTGCAGGTGCTCGCAGGTGGTGCAGTTGGTCATTGGGACACCTCCTTCAGATCCTTTGCGACCTTACAAAGAATGTCGCAAATAGATTTTTCCATTATCGTTTCACCAAAGTTGAAAGCGCGTTTGCACATCTCCACATATCGGTCAACGATTTCATCCCGAAGTTCGCTATACTCCTTTTGCAGCTGCTTGTAGTCGCGCATAAATTCGGGGAATGCTTCCTCGATCTTGCCCTCGATGATCTTATCTCGGGCGGCAATATCCTGTTCAAGGATGCGGATCACGCCCTTGTAGCGTGCGATCGTGTTCTGAAGCTCCTCCGTAAAGCCCTTGACATTGGTTTCTCTCTCCTTAACGGCAAGATCATGGGATTTTTTCAACCTCTCAATCTCCGCATCCTTTTTGACAATTTCATCGCCATAGGGACAATGGTCGACCTTGTGCGGCTCTCCGACAAAACAAGTAAACTCTGCACCTTGCGCTTCTTCCAGTTCCTTGATGCGAGCATCCTTTTCACGGAGAAGGGCGAGGGTGGCACGGAAAAGTTCTTCGTCACGGGGCGGCGAATAATGCTCACAATGCTCGTTGCATTTCGGGCTTCTGCCACCTGCCATATCGTCAATCGGCTCTCTCAACACTTTGCAGAAATGACCGCACCCTTCAAGGTAGCGCATATTGTTGCAGTTGGTTAGAGAAGCAAACTCCTCCAACGCCCCCATCACATCTTCGGGTTTCAGTTCATTCATCGGTTTTGCTCCTTTGGGTAATGATGTTGCAAATATCGTTGACGATGCGCTCAAAACCATCTTCAAACGAATAATCGTCCCAACAATTCATAGGCATCATACCTTGCTCCCAATTTTCTTTTGCTTCTGCGACAACGCTCTCGTCAAAAGTATAAGCAAAATACGGCTTGTCATCGTCCATCTCAAACGCAATGAAATAAACCTTTACACCCATTTCGGTAAGTTTTTCTTCAACCTTTTTTTGAATTTCCTTAATCATAATAAAGCCCTCTCTTTCAATTCTTCAAAAAAGTTAGTCATCGTCTGCTCCCTCGCTTTCGTATTTCTTTTTGAGTTCAAAAAGCATTTTCAAGAAATCGCTTGTCGCTTTCAAATATCCCGTCTTGTATTCGTCCGACAGCGAAAAGCTATTGTGAATGTACGCACCGTGGATTTTTTGTTCTGCCACAATGATTTCGGATATAATATCACTTGCCTTGTGGTAACCCTCTCCCACAAGGTATCTTGCAATGCTTGCTTCTTCGCTTTCTCTCCCATAGAAGATGGTCGCCACATCAAACCCTTGCTTTTCGATGTCAAGTTTTCTTACTCTCAAGATGCGTTCAAGGTTAGAAATTTCCTCAATCTGCTTGTTCATCGTTTGCTCTCCTGTTCCAAAATTTTTGAAAGACGGTTGTTTTCCGCAATCAGCGCATCCACCTTTTCGGCAAGCAGATTGCAAAATTTCATAAGTTCGTTGATGTTAGCCCTTGTGCTGAACAAACTCATTTCCCCGTTCCAACGGATGCGGCTTCTAAACGGCTTCAATTCATTCGGCATTTTTGTTGCTCCTTTCAAGGTCAATTTCCCACTCGCCCGATTCATCGGTGAGCAATCCTTTTTCATTGCAAAGATCGAAAAGGAAACTCAAAAACATATTCTTGGCACAGCAACCACCCCAAGACATTTGAAAGTGAAATTTGCACCCTTTCCTGCAAAGGCACTCTCCGTTTTCGTCCCTGCATTGGATAAGGGCTTCTGCTTCCGCAATCGTCAGATCGTCATATCTCTTTTTCATCCCTTGCCCTCTCTTTCCGCAAGTGCTTTTTCTGCTTCCTCACGGGTTAAAAAGACGGTTTTTCCCCAAATCCGTGTAAACAAAAGAAGGTTTGCTTCCGTGACAGAATACTTTTCAATCCGATATTGGTGAGGGCATTTTTTGCCTTTCGGAATGGTACAAATGCGATCTTCCAAGCCATAGCCGTAAAATTCGCATTGAGTATATACTCCGTCTATATCTTCGCAAGAACATTCACGAAAGCCATACACGACATCCCCCACCTTGCACGGCGGCACGATCACGCCGTTGGCAAGAAGGTGGTCGGTAATTGTTTGCAATGTCTGTACTGGCTTGTCAAGTTTGATGTCGCCATAAACCGTATCTGTTCTCGGTGCGTTCCGTAGCAACTCAATCAACCTATCTCTCATTGCTTGCCTCCTTCTTCATCCATCTTGGCGCCGCAAGACGGGCAAAATTCGCTTGGGAAACGGAATAACTCTTGGTCGCCAAAAGCGTTCACGTTGAAAGCAAAGAGTGCTTGATTCCCACACTCGCTACACCTAATTGTTTGGAAGATGTCTTTATCAAGCGGTGTTTTATCCCACTTTCCGTGCTTTACCTCTGCCACGTCGGCGGCGGGGAGCAGTTCAACCATCTTTGCCATCGAGCAAAAAAACGCTTTCGGAGCGCCGATCGTCATATCGGCTTTGGCGTTGAAAACGGAGATCACCGTTTCTTTTTTGATGTATTCGTTCTTCATCGCAGATCCTCCCGCATATCAGAGCCGCAGTTGGGGCAAAAGCTGAAATCGTCATTGTTGCTGTAATAGATGAATTTGCAGACGGAGCACACCTTTTCGTTGCCGTGCTTCAGCCATTTTCCACGCTCTCGCAGAGCAAACTTTTCGGGCGGCACATTGAAGCCGATGCAGTTTTTTCCGTAGCACTCGGCGTAGGTTTGCAAATTTATAAATTTGCACATAGCCATACCGCCGCAATCGACATGCTCGCGGTCAAAGTTGCAGCACTGATCGCACCAGTATTGATCTGCGTGAACCAGGTTCCAGTCGATCACGATGCCGACACAGTAAAGCTCGCCGTCCTCGAAGATCTTGAACGTGGCGTGCGGCATCTTGGTCTCATAGCCCCAGGAGTAGGCGCCGCCATCGGGGCACCATACGGCGCGAATCGGATCGGGGAAATCCGCGCGCTCAAGGATCCCGCCATCATAGCATCCGATCTCGTCATCGATTACGCCGCGCAGCTCGGTAAGATCGTCAGAACGTCCGAACACCACAAGGAAGCCAAGCTCTTTGGCGAGTGCAGCCTCTCCTTTGGTGATCTCGTGAAGATAATCCCTGCCATCCAACAGGGAGGCAAATTCTTTTGCTGTCATATCATTTCCTCCAAAAATTTTACGGTAAGATCTGCGATGTCCATTGCGGAGATCGCTACGGTGCCGTCGGGCAGAGGCGCTGCCTTGTCGATCAGATACTTGGCAAATCCCCGGACGGCTTCTCTTTTGACGGCTCGGACGTAATACTCCGCCGCGCTGGTTGCTTCTTCTCTCATGCTCTCGGCCTCCGTTTCGGCGGGGCAATATCCAGGACAAGCGTATAACCGCATGCCCATATTCCCGTGACAAATTTGCCGTTGACGGGATCATCGCGTTTTACGCCGCGCACCTCGCCCTCGTACAGCGTATTCTTGTCGATCGGCTTGGTGCTGTCGAAGATATGCACCAGCTCGTCGCGTTGCATTTTGTGTAATACTTGCGATACTTTCATGGTTTACTCCTTCTTGGCGTACAGTTCGTGCGTGCCGTCAAGGAGCTGCTTTTCCTCGTCAGACATTTCATAACCGATGCGGCAGAGAAAATCATAGATCGCGCAAAGACGCTCGTCCTTGCGGTATTTGCGGTCATAGTCCATTCCGGTCCGCTCATCATCCCCAAGATCCAAGTAAGTATCGCGCAGAAGCGCAACATAAGGAGTGGCGGTCACAACAGATGCGACACTCTCGTAGTTGGTTTTGGCATCCTTTTCGCCAAGAAACGCATCGTGCTTATATCGGTTATACCATCCGGTGCCGAACGTTGCAGTCCAGTTCTTACGCAGGGCATATTCCACGATCACAGGGAAGTGCTCCCGGGCCTGCGGCTCGGTTACGGAAAGCACGAATTCAAGGCGCAGCTCAAACGCACGCTTGATCACCTCGCGTAGGGTTTCTCGTTTTTTCAGCTTCTTCTTCGTTGTGGAGCTTCTCCTTCTCGTCGGCATCCTTATCCTGCGGGGTTGTCTTTCGTCTGAAGACCGTGCCGCTGTCACGAATACGGAAGAATTGCTGGTCGTCATCCGGTTGATATTCTTCGGGAGCAATGCAGGTGAACGAAAGCCATGCTCTTGTGCTCCCTCTGTATTCCTCTGTGTTAAATGCCGTATCGTCCTCGATTTCAGTGAGCCCCTTTGCCAGGAGCGCCGCACGCCAACGTGCGGCAAGTCTTTTGGCGGTCTGGGCATTGACCTCGGCTTTCACAGCGCGAGCGAAATTCGGCGTGCCGATTTCGGCAAGGGCGCGGTTTCGGGCTTCTACGTCTTCGATTTTAGAGAGCTTGTCAAAGTCGGCAAGCGATAGCTGGCGGTCCTGTACCTTCTTCAAGGTCTTTTTGTCCAGCTCTGCGATCTTGAGGCGGCGCCGCACGGTAGTCTGGGAAAATCCCGTCTTTTCCGAGATCGCCTCCACGCTCTCGCCGAAGTCGAACATCATCTGAAAGCCCTCTGCCTGCTCGTATACGGTCAGATCAGATCGCTGCATATTTTCCAGCAGCATCGTGCCAAGCTGGTCGCGGTAAGGAATATCCACGATCACGCAAGGAACCTCTGAAAGCCCCGCCTTTTTGGCGGCTGCCAGGCGGCGATGTCCGATGATGACGGTATAGCCTCCCTCCGAGCGCGGCACAGCGGTGAGATTCTGCATCACGCCGTTTGCCTTGATGCTGGCGGCAAGCTCGGTGAGATCACCGAGATCTTTGCGAGGGTTGTCGGGATGAGGGTGCAAAAGCTTCGTGCTTACGTACTGCATTTCGTTGTTCATAATGTGACTCCTTAAATTTTAATTTTCAGTTGTATCTCGTTGAGGTACTCCCAGCGCCATTTGTCGGTCGGAGAGATCAATCCTTCGTCCTCCATTGCAAAGCGCGCATCAAAGTCAGCGACCGTATGCCCATCGGAATGGAAGGTCACGGGGCTATCCGCGTCCCACTTGAGCAGAAGCGCCCAAAGATCGGGGTAGTTGCGGCGAAGCTGCCGTAATTGATCGACGCCCTGGTTGTGACAAAACCAACAGCCGCCGCGAGTGGACGTGGTGTAAGTAGGAGAGAGCAGATCTTGATATCCGGCTATAAGACCGCAGAGATCTTCCTCCCAGCCAATCTCCACCAACGGGAGAATGACATCGGGCTTTTTGATGTGCCGCGCGATCCGCACCGGCTCGTCCGCCGCGATGCCGAGATATTGCACGATATGTTTACCGCCCCTCGTGCCGGGGCTTTCAGAAAAGAGCTTGAGGCGTTGGCACCATTGCCCTCGGTTGATGGAAATCGGGAAGCCGTAGGGCTCTTCTTTTGAGCTCGTGGCACCAGCCGTTCCTCGGGTGTGGAAATCCATACAGCTCTGTCGAGAGCGCTGGCCTTGAGCTCGCTGTTGCACCAGGGTGTCCATTTGGTCGGGAATCCGTACAAACTTCCTTCCTCGGCGCCTTGTAACGACGATAAAATATATCTTCGTATGTCAGTTTCACCCGTAGTCTTGAGCTTTTTACACCATCCTCCGATGGTTTGAGGGAAGCCCTTGATTGTGCCTGCGAATTTTCCGCTTTGCAGACGTCGGTAAAACATTCGCTCGTAGATCTCTCTCTCTCTCTCTCTCTCT
>JAZNZC010000069.1:0-11231 GCA_045594745.1 Eubacteriales bacterium | reverse complement strand
AATGCTCTGGTCGTCGTCACCAACTACCATCAGGTTGCGTGTGGTGGGATTGGTCAAAAGAACGGTCAGTTGCATTTGCGCCACGTTGGTGTCCTGAAACTCGTCCACGCACACGTAGCGGAAGCGACGTTGATACGCCTCGCAAATTTCGGGATAACGACGCAGGAGCAGAACGGTTTGCATAATAATGTCGTCAAAGTCAAGCGCGTTGGATTCGCGCAGATAGCGCTGATATTCTTCATATACGCGTGCGATCTGCTTTTGGCGGTAGTCCTGACCTACCTCAAGCGCGAATGCGTCGGGCGAGAGGAGCTTGTCCTTGGCGCGGCTGACGACCGCCATAACGGTTTTGACGGACAGCAGCTTTTCATCCATGTTGAGCCGTTTCATCGCGGCAAGCATTGCCTTTTTGGTGTCGTCGGCATCATAGATGGTAAAGCCGGGGCGGTAGCCCATCCGTTCGCCGTGCTGACGCAGAATACGCACGCAGATCGAGTGGAACGTGCCTGCCCAAATGTCGGTGGCGGTGTGCTCCTCATTGGGGAAGCTACGTGCAAGTCTTTCTTTAATTTCATTTGCCGCCTTGTTGGTAAAGGTGATGGCAAGCACGCGATAGGGCTCGCAGGGATTGTTTGAGAATTGCGGCAGGATATGCTCGCGAATAGCCTCGGGTTGAAGCATCATCGCGCGTTCGAGCTCGGCTACACGGGCATCATCTGTTCCGTAGGGAACGTAGTCGCTGAAATAGGCGTTTCCGTAACGGATGATAAAGGCGATGCGGCGCACAAGAACTGTGGTCTTACCGCTTCCCGCACCCGCCAGGATCAAGAGCGGATTGTTCACCGTGAACACCGCTTCGCGCTGACGCTCATTCAATTCTTCAAATGCTTTGTCAAACAGTCGGCGCTTGACCGAAAGATAGCGTTGTTCGATAGAGGTTTGCATGAAGATCCTTTCTTAGTTAAGGTTTACGATAGATGTGATCAGCCAAACCAAAAGGCAAACGGCAGCCACAGGGGAGAGCAAGGACTCCAGAAGTGTGGCAGGCAGACGCCTCAGCGGCAGGGCTGTTGTGTAATCGGAAGAAATGTTCTTTTTTGCGTGGATGTGATAGATCTTTCTTGCCTCTCCTGCGGTGAATGCCGCGAAGAGCAAAAAGAGGACAACGACGCAAAAGATGAAGATCTCGTTACTGCCTGCGTTGACATAGAAAGCCGAAAGATAGGGCTGGCCGAACAGGCAGAACACGTTATAGCAGATGTGCAACAGAATGGGAGCGAGGAAGGATCGCGTAGCATACATCGCGCAAGCGAGCAACACTCCCAAAAAGAAATACGTAAGGAAATGCGCAAAGGAGAAGTGCAGCATTGCAAAAGTCAGCGCGCTTGCAAGGATAGCTATACCCACGCCTCGCTTTTCATACTCCGAGCAGAGGATCGAGCGATAGGTCAGCTCCTCGCCAACGGCAGGCAGGAGCGCGTACGCAAGGATCGCGTATGCAGTCTCGGCAGGCGTTCCTGTACGGGCAACAAAGGTGTCATAAAGCGTAAAGCTTCCCTCAAGCGAATGAATGCCGCCTGTCAGAATAGAGGTGAGAAGACTCCCTGCGATCATCACTACCAGCATATAGAGCAGGAACGGGATGTGCGAGAGCCTTGGTGGGCGCAAACGAATGCGCTCGGCAAAGCTCTCTCCGCGCAGTTTGCAATAGAGGATGGCGGGGATGATGAAAATGAGAACCTGTATCAAAATAATGCCCACGTATTCGCTGTCGCGGTCAAGAAGTCGTGCGTCGACGAGGCGCGAGAGGAGCAACAAAAGAAAGTTGCACAGCACCAATAAAAGTGGCGCGTGCAGGGGCTTGAGAGCGCCATCCTTTCCGCCGCCAAGGCGAGCGGAGCCATTCATCAAGCGTTCGTATATCCGCTTCCATTTTGAGGTGGGGGCCTCTTTTTTTGGAGCTTCTTCTTTCGTCGCGGTTTTGCTTTCAACTTGAATTGTTTGGGTGCAATGATAAACGCCGCGCTCGGTGAAGAGCCAATCCACGGGCAGGTCGTGCGCCTCGGTGGGCACACTTTTGAGTAGCATCGAAGCATATGCCGCGCCAACCGTTACACCCGGAAAGGTGGCAAGATAGCGGTCGTAGTATCCCTTGCCGTAACCGATGCGGTTGCCTTCAAGGTCATAAGAGAGCGCGGGAACGATGCAGAGCGCGTGCTTGTCAGGATGGCACAGGGGTGCATCCTCGGGTGGCTCGGGGATTCCGTAAGCACCGGGGGTGAGCTTTTGCCCCTCGGGCAGGATGTAAAACTGCATCGTGTTTGCCTCTTTGTCGCAACGCGGAAACGCGACGGGAATGCCTTGCTTTCGCGCCATGTGCGCCACAGGAAGCAGATTGATCTCATTTTCCAGCGGTGCGTAAATGAGGAGCATCGATGCGTTTTTGAAGAGCGGGGAGTCGATGAGCCCCGCGGCGATGTGGCGGTCCATTTCTTTTCTTTCTTCGCGGGAAAATTCCGCGCGCTTTTGCAAAAGAACACCACGTAGTGTGATTTTATCCATCATTAGTCAGCAAGGATAGCAGAACGCAGAGCATTTGCTACGTCCTTGCCTTTGAGGGCTTCAACGAGCTCAAGACCAAAGTCGATAGCAACACCCATACCGACAGCGGTGATGATTTTGCCGTCAACAGCGATGTTAATTCCCTTGGGTTGCAGGATGGCACCCTCGAGGTATTCTTCAAACCCGGGGAAGCAGACGGCATTTTTGCCTCGCAGGTATCCGCGCTTGCCAAGCACCATAGGGGCGGCACAAATAGCGGCAACGTAAGCCCCCGAATTGAAAGCGGTACGCAATGCCGCATCCACGGTGCGCGACTCGTCAAGGTGACGAGTGCCGGGCATACCGCCGGGCAGAATGATCATTTCGGGCTTGGAGTCGCGGAACATCGTGTCGGGAATATCTGCGCCAACAGCAATGCCGTGCGCGCCAACGATCATATCGCCGCCACCCACGCCAACCGTGGTGACCTCGCACCCTGCGCGACGCAAAAGATCAAGGGGAGCAAGTGCTTCTACTTCTTCAAATCCGTTTGCCAAAAACATATAAATCATAACGCGTAACTCCTTTACTGAATTCCTGCGGTCAATTTGATGAGCAGCTTGATGCTATCGGGTTGCACCTTTGCCTCGTGTGCCGCGCGGTTGCGGTGGATCTCACCGCATTTGGTGCAACGGTGAATAATGACGTATCCTTTGCGTGCATCGGGCTCAGTTCTGATGGGTTCCATCTGACCGCCGCAGGTGTTTGCTCTGTCACCGGGGTTGATGTCTACGTGCAACGACCAGAGACAAAAAGGGCAGTGGTTGCGTGAGGTAAAGCCCAAGGGCTCGACCTCGCGGCCGCAATGCGCGCAAATAAAGCCGCTATCGTTTTTGCTAAAGCGTTTCTGTTCCATAGTCCGCCGCCTCCAACACATAATTATCTATTTTAATAGTAACATAAAAATATATAAAAGTCAAGCAACAAAGAAAAAAACTCGCAATTTTTTATACATAAAAAATTGGAAAAACTTGCCCATATCCTCTTGACAAAAGGCAAATTTTGGATTATAATAGAATTAGAACTATTCTTATTCGAAAAGGAGAAGAAAAATGACGAGACAAAGAGAGCTCATTATCAATATTTTGAAGCAATCCGACCGCCACCTGACGGCTGATGAAATTTTCTTTTTGGCAAAGCTGAAAATGCCTTCCATCGCAATGGCGACCATTTATAACAATCTCAACGCAATGAACGAGGCGGGAATGGTAAAGCGCTTACATATCGATGGCGTCGCCGACTGCTTTGATAAAATCGTTGAGCCGCACGACCACCTGCTTTGCGACAAGTGCGGCAAGATCACAGACATCAAGCTTCATTCCCTGACCGATACTCTTGAAAGCGAGATCGGCACCGAGATCGAGGACTACGAGCTGACGGTTCACTACGTTTGCGCTGATTGCAAGAGCGGCGCTCGTAGAAGATAAGATTTAGCAGTCTGCCCCGGGGCAGACTGCTGTCGATATTCGCCTGCGGCGATCGATATGTGCTGACGCACTCGATATGGAGCTCGCTACGCAAGCTCTCGATATGTGCTTCGCACGAGAGAAGTAAGATAAAAAATGCGTTTTTGCACCACGTATATGCAAAAAGCCGAGAAAATTAAGCGATTTTCCCGGCTTTTTTTTGTGTATAAATGGTTTAATCCTCAATCAATCTCGCATCCTTAAATGCGGCAATGATCGTCTCTTTATCGAGCGTTGTGGAAAGGTAGTGGCGGTCGTTGACTGTGAGAACGGTCTTGCCGTTTACCTCTTCCAAGGGTAGTTCTTTACCGCCGAGTTCATCCTCATAATAGAGGTCGGAAGTGGGAAGGGGCAGGGAGAGCTTGCCCTCGCCCTTGGTGTGCCACAGGACGACGTAGTTCTTGTTTCGGCGTGTGAAAATGTAAGCCGTTATAGGAGCGTTTTCGCCGCCGGCGCCCTTGATGCAATCGTAAGGCGTGAGCTCGTATTCGCCCTCTTCATTGATGAGCAGAATATGTTCTTGCGTGGTGTTGCGCAGAGCCTTTTTTTGTTCATGCGTGATGAATTTTTTAACACGCGCTTCTTCCCAGCGGCGCATAACCTCAAAGTTATCCTTGGTGCGGGGATGTGCTGCGATCACACTAAGATCGGAGAGACGAATGGTTGCGGGGCAGTCCCAAGAGTATGCCAGAGCGTTGCCGTATTCGTACATATCGGGCATCATCTCGTCGTAGTAGATCCACCAGCCAAAGTTGAGGCGTGTGAAGTCCTGCGCCATGCGCGGAGCTTCCTCAAAGGGATGCTCTACGATCTTTTCCTTGAAAATGGGAGCAGGGAAGACGTCGAATGCATTTCCGCCGCTGATGTAGTGCCAGCCAAAGTGCGTTTTTGCCGCGCCTTCGCTGAACAGAGGCGGATTGTTCAGTTTTTTAATGACGCGATATTGCGCGTTGGAAACGTGGAAATCGTAGGAGGGATTGACGCCCTCGGAGCCGTCAAAATAAAGGAACTCAAAGCCTGCGTTGTAGCACTCGGCAAGCTTGTCGGCAATCTCGTCCTGAAGGCTGGAGTTTTGGTCGAGGTAGAAGCTGGATGCGGTAAACTCGCAAAAGTCCATCACACCGCCGATTTGTCCGAGCTCGTGGGGGACGATACTGGTCTTATAGGCACCGCGCTCAACACCTTTGAAGCAGTAAGGGTATTCGGTGGAGAAGCTTTCGTATGTGACAAGCTCGCCGCCAAAGCGAAGGATGCGGCATTTATCCCACATGGGTGCGTTTTGTGGATTTTCTTCCACGTAGATTGTGGTGTCATCTGTGCCGAGGGGACGGGAGAGAGTAAAATGCTCTTTCAGGCGCAAGCGATGGTCGCAAACGGGAGTGACGTACTTGCTTTTTATGCCGATATGTGTGTGCAAAACGTGGAGACCGGGGGTAATGCCCGCCGCTTTGATCTTATCAAGCATTTTGCGCAGCCCTTCAACGCCACCTTCGTAGCAATCTTGATATTCGTAGTTGCCGATCCATGCTTCGCCGCCTTTTTCTTTGAAGATGGCGGGGTAGTAGATGAGCATATATTGCAGACCGCATTGCTTTGCGTATTCGATATTTTTATCCACATTGGTGGGGTTGATGTGCATCGTCCAATAGAGGGAGCGATTGATGCAGTCCGCGCGGCGGCCTTCAACTCCACGAGGCAGGTCAAAATCGACCTCAAGCGTTTCGATGCAATCGAGCAGCTTGTCAGCCTCGCAAACCATCAATGCGGCGCATACGCCCTTCATTTTCACCTCGCGAACGGCATCGGCGGTGAGGATCATCGCGCCCTTTTGCTCGCGCGCGTCAATGCTCTCATAAGGAGATGTACCGAGCACGCCGATGGCAACGCTATCATCGGAGACGACGTTGAGCCAGTTGCCGAATTTTTCTCTCTTGCGAATGGGAAGCTGAATCAAACGGAAGGATGCCACAGGGGGACGATCCATCCACAAGTTGCCAAACGCTTCGGAGTCCATTGGGAAGTCGACGAGCTCGAATGTGATGTAATCGTCGCGCTCAACGACGCGAACAGATGCTTTGAAGCGAACGAGCTCAAAGCTGATGGTGAGCAGGTCGCCCTCGCACTCCACGTGCGTAGCGCCAAAGGTCATACGCTTGTTGGGGTGTGCGAGTTTGATCTCGTTATTAAAGGGACGTTCCTCGGTAAGGGAGAACATCGGCATCAATTCATTTTTATCAAGACATTCCTCGCCGGTGGCGAGACAAACAAGGCTTTCTGCCACGCCGTCCTCGCCGAGAGTCAAGCGCAGACGGTTGTTTTCAATGATGATGGAATTTGACTGTTTTTTCATAAGAAAAACCTCCTTTAGCGTTCCATTGCCTAAATTATAGCAAAACTTGCCGCCATGTTTGTGAACAAGTCGTAAAGAAAAGCGGGAAAAGGGATTTTTTTAGATAACTGTATAAAGGGTTACCGAAAACATTCCATCAATAAGCTACCGAGAGTCGTTGCGAGATCCCGCTTCGCCTAGAGGCTCGCGCTTCTGCATCGCTCCTCGCTCAGCAGAAGTTCGACTTCGCTCAGGATGAAATGCTGACGGATAGGGTACTGTTTTTGTACATTTTTTCTCCCTGTTTTCTTGACATTTTTCCTTCTATGTGTTAAAATATCTTGGGTGCGTATGCGCACAGATTTAGAACAGGAGATACTTTATGCAACTTGTATTACTGACCGCGCTGGGTGTGGGTGGAGCCACAGCCATTGGAGCGCTTTTGGGCTTTCTGATCAAAAAGCCCTCTCATAAAATGAATGACCTGATCCTATCCTTTGCCGCAGGCGTTATGCTGGCGGCGGCGGTGATGGGGTTGATCCTGCCCGCCGTTGAATACGGTGGAAAGTGGGGATTGCCTATTACCATTGTGGGAATCTTTGTGGGCGCATTTTGTTTGAACCTGATAGACAAGCTCACGCCTCACTTGCACCGCTTGGCGGGGCCTGAACAAGAGGATCACCCTGAAAAAGCAAAGAGTCTGAACAAGGTGCTCTTGTTTGTCATTGCCATCGGCATTCACAATCTACCCGAGGGACTTGCGGCAGGCGTCAGCTTTGGTACTGAGAACGTAGCGCAGGCGATGGCGGTCGCCATTGGTATTGCGCTCCAGAACATTCCCGAGGGAATGATCATCATTGCTCCCTTGCTCTCTGCAGGCATGAGTCGCGGACGCACGCTCGCCATCGCTCTCCTGACAGGTGCTATCGAGGTCGTGGGAACGCTCATCGGCTATTTTGCGGTCAGCATTTCCAAAGCGGTTTTGCCTTTCTTCCTTGCGTTTGCAGGCGGCATTATGCTCTATATCATCAGCGACGAGATGCTCCTCGAAACCCATCACGACAACGAGCGCGGCGCAACCTATGCACTCCTTATCGGATTCTGCCTGATGCTTGTGGTTGACGTTTTGTTGGGATGAGAAGGAAGAATAAGAGTTTTTGATTTTGTGTGATATACGCATCTTAAATCCCGTTTATTGTAGTAGAGAACTTTGAAAAAGGAAAGGAGACCCTATGAAAACTGCAAAACAATATATAAAAAAATACCGCAGGTTTGTTATTATTGGTTTCCTCGCTCTTGTTGTATTGTGGTTTGTTTTATACAACGTTGTTTTTCAAAAATCCTTCATAGGATTACTGTTCGCCTATGCTCTTTTGGTTTTGACCGTAGTCGCACTAAAGATTTATGCAAGAAACAAATGGTTGATAGGTCCATTGCTTAACGACCTTAACGCGCCCTTGTATTATGAAATCATCACAACGGGAAGATTTTATGACCGAACGGCATCTGTTTACCTGCAAGCCGAGTATTTTATGGGGCATTACGAAAACGCCGTTGCCATTTGCAACCAAATGCTTGCAAAGCCAAGAGTTGGAAAAAAGTACCGTTATGTTTATCTTACCTATCTTGCGCACATCTGTTACAATACGGGTGACAGAGAGGGCCTGCAAGAGATCTGTCAACAGGTCAGAGACATTTTGTTAGACGAAAAGCCAAAGGGCAAAAAGAAAATGGCACGCTTTCTCGAAAGATTGCGATTCTATGATAATTATTTGGACCAAAATTGGGATGCCTGCGAACAATATGTGGCTGCAAACGCAGGAACGACAGCACATTCACACATTGTGAACTTCAACGATAAGGCGCGCATAGCCCTTGCCAAGGGCGAGATGGAGAAGGCAAAGATATTCTTCCAAGAAGTGCAAAAAGCTCCTCTGCTTTGCTATGCTAACCATGCCACACACGCGATAGAAGCGATCGAGGCGGGGAGACCTTACAATGAGGGCATTGAGCCTGTGAGCGAAAACAAAGAATACCGTGTTCCAACCCGTTCAAAGGCGATTAGGGTGCTCTATTGGGTTGCTTTGACTATATGTATTATTTACACTATTTTGAGTTCCTTGCAGTCGTGTGAAAATCTCAACTATAAGCAAATAAAATACAAAAGAGATATCCGCGAAGCAGTGGAAAAGGATTTTGATGACGTTAAAGTACTGAAAACCTTTAATTTGATGCGTGGTGATGAAATTGCCGACAGTATGGCAGTTTGCGAGGTTGACGATGGGTTGATTTTGGCATCTGTGTATACTTACGAAGGCGAGGCCCGGCTTTACTATGAACAGCAATCATTCGTTTCTTTGGAGATGATGGAGCGTGATCCTTTGAAGCATATCAGTCATTTTTTCTGTGTCACATCCGACACGTTTGCGGAGATTCATTTTTATAATCAAAAAAGCGATGTCCCAAAGAATGCCATTTACTCTTTTGGTGTTAGAACGCACGATAAAAACATTTACATAGCAGTTATTACGGTTAAAGAACATTCATAAGATCAAAGGCCGACTCAAACATTTGAGTCGTCCTTTGATCTTATGGGTTTATCATACATCAATATCTTTCATATACTTGCTACCGTTTTCGGTAATGAACTGCTTACGCGCGGGGAGATTGTCGCCAAGGAGCGTATCAAAAATGATCTCCGTTTGGGCGGCATCTGCAGGAGAGACCGAAATGAGGCGGCGGGTTTCGGGGTTCATTGTGGTCTGCCACATCATATCGGGGTCATTCTCACCAAGACCCTTGGAGCGTTGCAGGGTGTAACGCTTATGACCGATCTTTTTGAGGATCTCTGCTTTTTCAAATTCGTCAAAAGCAAAGAATTTTTCATCCTTGGTGGTGATTTCAAACAAGGGGGTCTCCGCAATGAATACCTTGTGCTCTGCCAATAGGGTGGGGAGCAGGCGGTAGAAGAGCGTTAAAAGAAGTGTGCGGATCTGGAAGCCGTCCTCGTCGGCATCGGTACAGATAATGACCTTTGACCAACGCAGATTATTCAGATCAAACGTAGCCACGTCATTCTTTTTCTTGGTTTTGATCTCAACACCGCATCCGATAACCTTGAGCAGGTCGGTGATGACCTCGCTCTTAAAAATCTTGTCGTAGTCACTCTTTAGGCAGTTGAGCGTTTTACCGCGCACGGGCATAATTGCTTGATACTCAGACTTGCGTGCGAGCTTAACAGATGTTGCCGCGGAGTCACCCTCTACAATGTAGAGTTCAGCCACGTTGGGGTCCTTGGAGCGACAGTTGACAAATTTTTCAACGCGGTTTGCGCCGTCGATCGAGCCCGAAAGCTTCTTTTTTACATCCACGCGTGCCTTTTCCGCGCTTTCGCGGCTGTGCTTGTTGATGAGTGCTTGATTTGCAAAGAGCTCTGCTGCCTTGGGATTCTCAATAAAGTAGACCTCAAGCTTTTGGCGCAAGAATTCGTTGAGTGCATCGGCAATAAAGACGTTGTTGATCGCCTTTTTTGTCTGGTTCTCGTAAGACGTTGAGGTGGAAGAACCGCTGATGATGAGCGCGAGGCAGTCGGCGATATCGTTAAAGGTGATCTTGGTTTCGTTTTTTGCATAACGGTTGTGCGCTTTGAGGTATTTATCAAGCGCATAGGTAAAGGCGAGCTTGACTGCCTTATCGGGCGAACCACCGTATTCGAGGTAACTCGAGTTGTGATAGTATTCCAGCATCGTGACGGTGTTGGAGACGCAGAAGGTAATATCTGCTTTGAATTTGTATTCATCAAGGTCGGCTCTGTCACGTCCCTGTGTTTCAATGTGCCACGAAACGGGAGCGGTCAGGCTCTTATCACCAACCTGCTCCAAAAGATAGTCGGTAATTCCGTTTTCGTAAACGAATTTTTCCTCGGTAAAGCTCTCGTCCTCTTGCTCGAGGTGAAGAACAAACGTGATGCCGGGGTTGACCACCGCCTGGCGGTGCAGGGTGTCGCGGAAGAACTCGGGGGGAATGTTGATATCGGTAAAGACCTTGAGGTCGGGGCGCCAAAGCACCACCGTACCCGTACGTTTTTCCTTGGGTCCGAGGGGGCGCTCCTGAAGCTCGCCGTTGACCTCACCGCGACGGAAGCGGATACTGCGTTCGGTCGTTCCGTCGTAGGACTTGACGATCATATATTCCGAGGCGTACTGTGTAGCGCACGCACCGAGTCCGTTCAGACCGAGAGAGTACTCATACGCACCGCTGCCGCTGTTGTTTTCGTATTTACCGCCTGCATAAAGCTCACAGTATATCAGATCCCAGTTCCAACGGCCTTCGGCTTCGTTCCATCCAAGCGGAACGCCGCGTCCGTGGTCGTCGACCTCAATGCTTCTGTCCGAAAAAACGGTAACCTTGATCTCTTTACCGTGTCCAGCCTTCGCCTCGTCGACCGAGTTGGAGAGGATCTCAAAAAAGGAGTGCTCGCATCCTTCGAGTCCGTCCGAGCCGAAAATAACCGAGGGGCGTTTTCTGACTCTGTCAGCACCCTTCAGGGCTTTTATGCTTTGATCGTTATATTGTTGCGCGTCTTGCTTTTTTGTAGCCATAGGCATCCATCCTTTCGCAAAGCGTAGTTAAAACAGTCATCTATTTATCATTATAACAGAAAAAATCCTTTTTGAAAAGGGGGAGAACATTATTTTTTGAAAAATTTTGTATTTTCTCGTCTTTTTCTATTGCAACTTTTAGGAAAATGGAATATAATGTTATATAGATTGACATACGCACACGCGCGAAAGATTTTAGGATCGTTATCAAAGCCTTCCCCTTGAGGGGAAGGT
>JAZNZC010000068.1:0-4311 GCA_045594745.1 Eubacteriales bacterium | reverse complement strand
CATGGACGCTCAGCAGTATTATCTTCCTGATCTACTTTTTCAAAGCAGACTGGATCCACAACTTCGACAGAGAACTTAAAAATGCCTGACCTTATGGGTCAGGCATTTCATTTTATTCGGTGATCATATCGATTCCTTTTTGCAGAGTATCGGCACTGATCGCACCGATTGCGTTGGCAATGAGATATCCCTCTGCATCAATAAAATATGTGGTAGGCAGGGAATATACGCTATAAGCACGATATGCCTCGTCAGCCGTGTCATAGTATACGGGAAAAGTGTAACCCTGTTCTTCAATAAACTTTTTGGCACTTGAAAGCGTCTCGCGTCCGCTGGTCATATTTACCATCAAGAATTGTACTTCATTACCAAGCTCAAGATACTTGGCGTGAAAATCGGGCATCTCACCCTTGCAGGGGGGGCACCAGCTTGCCCAGAAGTTGAGAACGATGGGTTTGCCAAAGAAATCCGAAAGCTTTACAGCGTTGCCGTCAGCATCGTAAACCGTAAAATCCATCGCCTTCGGCTCCGTGCGAGCGGGGGGTGGCTGGGTTTCTTGCGGCTTTTGACTTTCTTGCGGTTGCTGTGTTTGTTGAGGCTGTTGATCCTCTTCGCCAACGTCTGTGCTAGGCGTGGACGTAACCTGTTCTTCAGGCATTGGTGTCGGTTGCTCCTTTTGTGCGAGCGGAGCATAGGTGTTTAACTGATTTTGGGGTGTCGCATTCTCTACGTTGCAGGAAGCGGAAAATACCGCAACGAGCACGAGTGCGAGTGTGAGTAATAAAAATCTTTTTTTCATTATTGTAATAACCTCCTTTAGGATAAGAGTCCGATCACGCGATCGAACATTCCGGTTGCCATCAGGATACCAATGAGTATCAAAAGGCTTCCGCTAACGATATTGATGACCTTATAATGTTTTTTGATCCAATTAAATGCGTTTTTAAGATAATCGATCAGCAATGCGCTGAGCACAAAGGGAATTGCCAACCCCAGTGAGTAGAGGAATAGCATCAACATACCTTGCAGTACGTGTGCTTGCTGTGCAGCAAGCATCAGAGCCGTTCCGAGGAATGCGCCAACGCAGGGGGTCCAACCGATAGAGAAGACCATACCAAAGAGAAGAGCGGGGAAGAACCCCATCTTTTCGGGGTCAACGGTCTTTTTAATACCTTTGAAGAGCTTGAGCTCGAACAAACCGAGAAAGCTCAATCCAAACAGGATCACCAAAAGTCCAGAAACGATATTGACGACCATACGATATTCACGCAGGAAGCCGCCTATCGTTCCCGCGAGGGCTCCCATAGCCACGAATACGATCGTAAAGCCTGCCACAAAACCAAGTGCGTTTTTAAGGGTTCGCTTGATTTGTCGTTGTCCGCCGCCCGCAAAGTAGGAAATATAAATTGGGAGCATTGGCAACAGGCAAGGGGAAATAAATGTAAAAATGCCTTCTATAAAAACAAGCAAGTATTGCATATAGATACCTCCATTTGTTTTATTTTGCAACAAGGATCGATTCCTTGCACTTTTTCTTTACGCTCTTATTATATAATGAAATAAAAAATGTTTCTGTGATGAAATCACATAAAAAGCCAATTTCGGCAAAATCTTTTTGTTTTTTGGTAGTTTTGGGTTGATTTTTTGCAAAAAAACGTGTATAATGAGCACAGAAACCTTGAAATGATGGACAGAAAGGAGAGCCATTATGGAATTTGAGAGCTATTTTCCAATATGGAACAAGCTGGACGAAGCACACAGAGAAAGATTGCGCGCGTCCGTTTCCTTCAAAAAAATAGAAAAGGAAACTGTGCTGCACAACGCGAGTATGGATTGTACGGCGCTCTTTTTGGTCAAGTCGGGGCAGTTGCGCGCCTATATGCTCTCTGAGGAGGGCAGGGAGATCACTCTCTATCGCCTTTTTGACAGAGATCTGTGTCTGTTCTCCGCATCCTGCCTGATGCGCTCCATCCAGTTCGAAATCACGATCGAGACAGAAAAGGATACCGAGCTTTGGGTCATTCCCGTTCGCGTTTATCAGAAGATCATGGAGGAATCCGCCCCTCTTGCCAATTATACAAACGAGATCATGGCAACGCGCTTTACCGACGTGATGTGGCTGATCGAGCAGGTCATGTGGAAGAGCTTGGATAAACGCCTCGCCTCCTTCCTCATTGAAGAATCTGCAATCGAGGGTAGCAAAATTCTAAAAATCACTCACGAAGGCATTGCCAATCACATCGGCTCACACCGAGAGGTCATCACTCGTATGCTTAAATACTTTCAAACCGAGGGAATGGTCTCCCTTACTCGCGGTACCGTTGAAATTATTGATGTAGATAAGCTCGAAGCACTTTGTTAATATATAATAATGAAGAGATCCGCCGAATTTTCGACGGATCTCTTCATTATTATTAGTCGAGCATTTTCAAGATCTCGTCCTTTGATCTTGCGCCAATAGCCGATTTAACAACCTTACCGCCCTCAAACACCAACAGCGTGGGAATGCTCATAATGCCAAAGCGAACGGCAAGCGCTTCTTCATCGTCAACGTTGACCTTGCCAACCTTTACGTCATCGCGCTCCTCGGCGATCGCATCAACAATGGGAGAGACCATACGGCAGGGACCGCACCAAGGCGCCCAAAAGTCCACAAGTACCTTCTTTTCGGAATTGAGAACCTCACCTTCAAAATTTGCTTGATTGATATTTATAACTGACATTTTTATGTCCTCCTTTTCTTTTTTACATCTAAATTATACCACACCTCGGGGCACTTGTATGTGATAAAATCACAAAAGACTCATATTTTTTTATTTCTATGTAAATTTCCTTTTTCCACCTTCTGAAAAGCGCAATTTTTGACTCAAAAAGCAACATTTGTCGCATCTTTGTCAAAAAAATAACTTGTCGAAAAACCACAAAATGTAGTGTTTTGCCCTTGACAAAACCACAAAATATGGTATAATATATGTACCCCTTAGGCATATTAGCAAAGGCGTTGTTCAAACTGACAAATTTGCTTGCACATATTTTGTAAATTATAAACAAAAGGAGGAGAAAATGAAGGTTATTAAGAGACCCAGCTCCGAAGTTACGTTTGATATCAGTAAGATCATTACCGCCATTACGAAGGCAAACGAAGCTGTTGAAGAAGACGCACGAATGACACCGATGCAGATCAAGCGCATCGCCGAGGCGGTGGAGCTGAGCTGTATCCGAATGAACAGAGCCCCCGAGGTAGAAGAGATCCAGGATCTGGTCGAGTCTCAGATCATGGCACACGGCGCTTACGAGGTAGCCAAGAAGTATATCACCTATCGCTACACCAGAGCATTGGTTCGCCGCTCCAATACTACCGATGAAAAGATTTTGAGCCTGATCGAGTGCTGCAACGAGGAAGCCAAGCAGGAGAATGCAAATAAGAACCCCACCGTCAACAGCGTTCAGCGTGACTATATGGCAGGTGAGGTCAGCCGCGACATCACCACCCGTCTGCTTCTTCCCGAAGAGATCGTTCAAGCACACGAAGAGGGAATTACCCACTTCCACGATGCTGACTACTACGCCCAGCATATGCACAACTGCGACCTCGTCAACCTCGAGGATATGCTTCAGAACGGAACGGTCATCTCCGGCACGATGATCGAGCGCCCCCACAGCTTCTCCACGGCTTGTAACATCGCAACACAGATCATCGCACAGGTTGCAAGTAATCAATATGGCGGTCAGAGCATCTCGCTCACACATCTCGCACCTTTTGTACAGGTAAGCCGCGAAAAGATTACAAAAGCCGTTAAAGAGGAAATGGCAGCCATTGGCACCACTCTTACCGACGAGCAGCTTTCTACTATTGTAGAAAAACGCTTGCGCGAGGAGATCAGCAAGGGTGTTCAAACCATTCAATATCAGGTCGTAACACTTCTCACCACCAACGGTCAGGCACCCTTTGTCACCGTATTTATGTACCTTGGCGAAGCAAGAAGCGAGCAAGAAAAGAAGGACCTCGCCATTATCATTGAGGAAACTCTCCTGCAACGCTACGAGGGTGTTAAGAATGAAGAAGGCGTTTACGTCACTCCCGCATTCCCCAAGCTCATCTACGTTCTCGAGGAACAAAACATCCACGAGGATTCCCCCTATTACTACCTTACCAAGCTTTCGGCAAAATGCACCGCGCGCCGCATGGTTCCGGACTACATTTCCGAAAAGAAGATGCTCGAGCTCAAGGTCGACAAAAACGGGGAAGGTCATTGCTACACCTGCATGGGTTGCCGCAGCTTCCTGACACCTTTTGTTGACGAAAACGGT
>JAZNZC010000067.1:0-22752 GCA_045594745.1 Eubacteriales bacterium | reverse complement strand
TCAAATGCGAATTTGAGACAGCCTCTTTTAGGGGATAGTCAGATTTAGGCAAGAAGCGTCGTTCTTCGAGGCGAAAGGCGTACAAAGGTACGTCGAGCCTCGATGACGGCGGTAGAAAAAGTCAATTTTATTGGGAGAATTTCGAAGAAATTCAACATATTACTGTCTCACTTGCTGATTTGCATTGGAACTGAGCTTTTTTGTCCTTTTTTGACTTTTTCGGTCTTGCCAAATGTGACAGCCCCTTTTGATGTGTTTTCTTTTAAGATTCAAATTCGATACGCCTTTTTGTCTCAGCAGTATAAAAGGCTTGCAAAAGGTACAAAAGGACGAAATATCCGATAAGGAATGCGGCAATGTCACCGACATAATATGTAGCTACCAAAAGCCACTCGGCAGCATCTGTCGGCAATCCCCAAAAGAAGATATCGTAATACAAACGAGAGAGGAGCTTAATGCCTGCGGGGATAAGTGCAGAGAAAAAACAAAGTTTTGGAAGCGGCTTTCTGATGTCGAAGAGTCCTCCTATCGGGAAGCAATCAGCCAGCAGCTCTTCCCCCTCTGCTCCCGTACGGCAAGCCTTTGCTTGCATCAAGGGGCGGCGGCAACAAAACTCGGTCAAAAGAAGTACACCAAGCATTTGCAAAGCATCCATTCCGATGGTGAACAAAGCACTCGGAAGTTCTTCCTTCAATAAAACATCCCACCCCGGGAAAGACATCAAAACAAATCCTATCAACATTGTAATGAGGTATCTTGCTGCCACAGCGACGGCATAGATGATGATGGGATGCTTGATCTGCTTTTTGCCAAAGCGCAGATACATATAAATAAGGAAAGCAAAAGAGCCCCAATAAAAGGAGAAATCCATCAAAGGGCCTATCAGTTCCGTCCACAAAAACAGAACCACAGAATCTCTCCACAGCACGTTGCTGGAAAGCAACAGATAAACAGGCGTGTAAATAGCAGATATAAAGCCAACGCAAGCAATCGCAAAGATCAAAAAATACTTTTTTGCGCGCTTGATGCAAAGCTCGTCAAATAAAAGGTTTTGCACGTAGCACCTCCCAAAAAATTCTACCCTATTATACCATATTCTATGTCTTTGTGTCAACCTATTTGTCAATTTTTCCTTTCTCTCATATACTGATATAGAAAATTCACATTGGGAGGTTTTTCTTATGCCAAATAACGATGAGAGCATCCGCGCTTTTGACCACGCCGCGCTGATGGAGCGCGTACATCATCTTGCGGATGCTTATCCCTTTGTTACTCTCTCTTACATAGGAACATCTATTCTTGATCGCGCTATCCCTATCCTACATATCGGTAACGGCAACCGACGCGTTCTTTACGTTGGAGCGCACCACGGAATGGAGTGGATCACCTCTCTTGTTCTTGTACAGTTTTGCGAGGAGCTTTGCGATGTCATTGAGAAGAAGCGGCGCGTGTGCGGGATCTATCCCTGCGATCTGCTCTCGGGTTATTCGCTATCCATTCTGCCCATGCTCAATCCGGACGGAGTGGAGTATCAGATACACGGGGTAAGCGAGGACAATCCACTCCGCGAGCGTTTGTTGGAGATGAATGAGGGCAATTCTGATTTTTCCTCGTGGCAGGCTAATGCGCGCGGCGTTGACCTCAATCACAACTACGATGCAGGATTTGAGGAATATAAAAAGCTGGAAAAAGAACAAGGTATAAAAAAAGGCGCGCCCACAAGGTTTAGCGGTGAGTGTGCCGAGAGTGAACCTGAGGTGGCTGCCCTTTGCAATCTGATGCGCTTTTCTGCTCCTTGGCGCGGTGTGATGACTTTGCATACACAGGGTGAGGAGATCTTTGCGCCGCCTTGCAAAGGGGAAAACAAAGGAGCTGTAACAGCACGACGGCTTTCGCAACTGACGGGTTACAAGCTATCGCGTGCAGAGGGGCTCTCGGCGTACGGGGGACTCTCCGATTGGTGTGCCGAAAAGCTCTCAATTCCTGCCTTTACAATGGAATGCGGCAGAGGAAAAAATCCCCTGCCGATCACACAGATATCTTCGATTTATGCCACGATGCGCGCGTCTCTTTTTCTCTTTCCCACCATCCTGTAACGGATGCTTCGTATCCTACACCTCATCCGCCTCGCAAAAGCTCGGCACCTTCCCCTCAAGGGGAAGGCTTTATTGGGCGTCTTTTTTGCATCAAAAACTTTACTGACTAAAAAATAATAATCGTTTTTGAAAAAAGAATTGCAAACGTGTGCGGTATATGATATAATAGAATTTAATTGATGGAATTTTATGCTTTTTTCTCGCAGGAGTCCCCATCTCTCTCTCCGATTTGACGCACAGCGGTATACTTTTGTCGAGTGGCCTCACCGCCACGCAAATGCCGCTCTTGCTTGTTTTTGTTGAGCAGCTCTTGCACCTGCATCCAAAGCGCGTTATTGACGTGACGGAGTCTTTCGGTAACGTCCTTATGTACTGTACTCTTGCTGATGCCAAACACCCGCGCAGCGCTCCGCACGGTGGCGGCATGCTCCAACAAGTATTCTCCCAGCACCACACATCGCTCCCTTTGCGTTAAGTCAGAGATCATATCGCATCCTCCTATTCGGGTTCTCTCTGTTTGATACTATGCAGGAAGCACAAAATTTAGAAGTGATTTGATAAAAAAGGATCTGTTTTATGTTAAAAGAAGAGAAACGCTTTGCCGCCTCGGATATTTTAGAGGGAATGACCTCGATCTCTGCCCTGCTCAACTCCGATGGTGTAAACGATCGTAAAATTGAAAAGGTGCTCATTGACAGCGCCAAAAGAAAGTCTAAGGCCGCGCAGATCGGTTATCTGACAGCAAAATCACACGAGTTAGGTTTTCCCGTAGAATTTGTCGATGCCGAGGAGATCGACCGCCTTTCGGTTGGCAACACGCACGGCGGTATCCTCGCACTTTGCACGCCGCGCACGATTCCTGCGCTCCGTACTGAGGATATTCGCCCCGACAGCTTTTACGTTTATCTTGAGGGGATCGAGGACCCCTACAATTTTGGCTACGCCATTCGTTCGCTCTATGCGGCGGGGGTAAGCGGCGTGATCCTGCCTCCCCGCAACTGGATGAGCGCGGGCGGTGTGGTTGCTCGCGCATCGGCAGGTGCTTCGGAAAGTCTTCCCCTCTTTGAAGCCGAGGGCGAGGATGCCCTAAAGCTCTTCCGCGAGGCGGGCTATTCCATTCTTTGTGCAGGTATCCGTGACTCTGTTTCAGTCTTTGACGAGCAGTTTACCTATCCCATTCTTTTGGTTGTGGGCGGCGAGAAGCGAGGCATATCCCGCGCGCTCCTTGATGCGGCAGACCGCATTGTACGCATCGACTATGGCCGCGAATTTGGCGGCTCGCTTTCGGCGGCATCTGCCGCAACGGTTCTGGCATTTGAAATATTCCGTCAAAACCGCTCGTAATGGTTAAAAATCCTTGCTTTTTTTGCAAAAACAAGTGGACAAATAAGGAAAACCGTGTTATAATATAAGGTAAAGTTGATTTTAGGGGGCATACGGATATGGAAATTTATAATCTTTTTCCCGGTTCGTTTGGCTCGAACTGCTATCTGCTCGTCAGCGGCAATAAGGCCGCTGTGGTCGACCCCTCGGCAGATGCCGACATCATTTTAGAGAAAGCCGCCGAAAAGGACGCGACCTTGCAATACATTCTTTTGACACACGGTCACTTTGACCACATCTGCTCACTTGATATTCTGCGCAAGAAAGCAGACATTCCCGCCTATATTCACAAGGCTGACGCGGATATGCCGTCGGATGCTTACAAAAATGCATTTCATATCTTTTTCGGGCAAACGCGCACCTATCAAGCTCCCGAAAAATTACTTGACGAGGGGGATGTGCTGATGCTTGGCGAAGAGCAAATTCGCGTGCTCCACACACCCGGTCACACAGAAGGCTCGGTGTGTTACCTGTGCGGTGACAATATTCTCATCACGGGAGACACGCTCTTTGACCGCGGATTTGGCCGCTATGATCTATACGGCGGTGATCCCTTCAAATTGCGTCGCTCGCTTGAACGACTTTCAACACTCGATCATACACTCACTATTTATGCAGGTCACGGCTGCCCTACCGATCTTGGCGATGCCGTACAGAACTGCGCATTCCTTTGACGTTTATTTTCCATCAGAAAGGACATCACATATTATGGATTATCAAAAGCTTGCCGAGCTTCTCTTCCCCAATGTTACCGAAACGCCTGCGGACGTAGAAGCCAAATTCCCGCCCCGCAACCTGCCTGAGGGTGCAAAGGTTACCCGTTTTGCTCCCAGCCCTACGGGTTTTGTTCACTTTGGCGGTCTGTTCCCCTCTACCATTGGCGAACGCCTCGCACATCAAAGCGGCGGCGTGTTCTATTTGCGCATTGAGGATACCGATGCCAAGCGCGAGGTCGACGGTGCGGCTGAAGGTCTTATTCACACGCTGGCACACTATGGCGTCTGCTTTGACGAGGGCGCTGTGATCGGCGACGACGGCAAGATTTGTGACAAGGGCGCTTACGGCCCTTACAAGCAAAGCCAACGCGGCCCCATCTATCACGTGTTTGCAAAGCAGCTTGTCAGCGAGGGCAAGGCGTATCCTGTATTCACCACCAAAGAAGAGCTTGAGGCTCTTAATACGGTGGACAAGAAGGCAGAGATCAAGGCAAAGGACTGGCACGAGGATCAGACCGAGCAACGCGAAAAGATGCTTGCGGCCCGTAATATTACCATCGAAGAGGTAGAAGCCAATCTTGCCGAGGGCAATCCCTTTGTTCTTCGCCTTCTCGCCGACGGCGACCCCGATAAGAAAACACCCTTTACCGATCTTGTAAAAGGAAAATTGGATATTCCCGAAAACGATGAGGATTTCGTTCTGCTCAAATCCGACGGCATCCCCACCTATCACTTTGCGCACGCAGTTGACGACCATCTGATGGGGACGACACACGTTATTCGCGGTGAAGAGTGGCTCCCCAGCCTTTCCAAGCACATTATGCTCTTCCGTTACCTTGGGTTCAAGCTTCCCAAGTATTTGCACATCGCGCAGATTATGCGTCTTGACGAGAACGGTAACAAGAAGAAGCTCTCCAAACGCGATATGGGTGCAAATATGGACGATTACAGCCGTATGGGGTATGCTCCTGCTTGCGTTTGCGAATATATTATGACTCTGCTCAACTCCAACTACGAGGAGTGGCACGCACAAAATGCAGACAAGCCCTACACCGACTTCCCCTTCAACATCAAAAAGATGAGCACGTCGGGATGTCTGTTTGACTTCAACAAATTAAACGACGTCAGCAAGAACGTCATTTCCCGTATGACTGCTAAAGAGGTTACCGAACAGGTCACCGCGTGGGCAATGCAATACGATCCTGAATTTGGCGAAAAGCTCGCTCGTGATCCTGCTTTCACAGAATCTATTTTCGCCATCGGTCGTGGCGGTAAAAAGCCGAGAAAAGACCTTGCGACCTGGGCTGATGCCAAGCCCTATATGGGATTCTTCTTTGATTTTGTGCAAGAGGATCAATACGAAGAAAAATTTGACAAGGCGGACATCAAGGCGGCACTTCAAAAGTTCCTTCTCACCTTTGATATGGCAGACGATATGAATGGCTGGTTTGAAAAGGTTAAGGCTGTTGCTCGTGAGATCGGTTATGCAGACGATATGAAGGCTTACAAGGCTGATCCCGAGGCTTATCGCGGCAGTATTGCCGACGTAAGTATGTTCCTACGCGTTGCGGTTACGGGCAAGCTCAACGCACCTGATCTTTACACCGTAATGCAAATTCTCGGCAAGGATAAGACCATCCGCCGCATCGAAAATATGATCGATACCCTTTGATGAAAGAAAGGTTTGATAAATACTATGGCAGAACTTGAAAGAAACTTTATTCTTGATATTATCGACTCTGATCTTGAGGCTGATCCCGAGCTCAAGATCCACACGCGCTTTCCGCCCGAGCCCAACGGATATCTGCACATCGGCTCGGTAAAGGCAATTTGCATCAACACCGACGTCGCCAATAAATATAGCGGCTTGTTTAATCTTCGTTATGACGACACCAACCCCGCAAAGGAGTCGGACGAGTTTGTTCGTTCGATTCGCGAGGACCTCGAGTGGCTTGGTGCAACACCTACGGGCGGCGTTTATTATGGCTCGGACTATTTTGGCAAGTGCTATGAATTTGCCGTTCAGCTCATCAAGCAGGGCGATGCTTACATTTGTGACCTGACCAAGGATGAGATCGCCGATTACAAGGGTACCGACCGTTCTCAGGCATCCAAGGAGTCTCCTTACCGCAACAGAACGGTGGAAGAAAACCTTGATCTGTTTGAGCGTATGAAAAATGGCGAGTTCCCCGACGGCGCGCGCACGTTGCGTGCAAAGATCGATCCTTCGTCGGACAACCCCTATCTGCGTGACCCCGTTATCTACCGTATCAAACACATTCACCATCACCGTCAAGGCGACGAGTGGTGTGTTTACCCGATGTATGACTTTGCGCACCCCATTCAGGATGCACTCGAAGGGATTACGCACTCACTGTGCTCCAGTGAATTCCGCAACCACCGTCCTCTTTATGACTGGGTGGTTGAGAAGATCGGCTTTGAGCAAAAGCCCCATCAGTGGGAGTTCGGTCGCATGAACATCACCTATACTGTAATGTCCAAGCGTTATTTGCGTCAGCTCGTTGAGGAAGGCTTTGTTGGCGGTTGGGATGACCCGCGTCTGCCTACCCTGTGCGGTCTGCGCCGCCGCGGCTATACGCCTTCGGCTCTCTTTACCTTTGTTCGCGAAGCAGGCGTTACCAACACCGACCACACCGTTGACGTTCGTCAGCTTGAGGCTTGCGTACGCAACGACCTGAACGAAAACGCTTTGCGCCGCGTTGGTATTGCTAACCCCATTAAGGTCATCATCGATAACTATCCCGAGGATAAGGAAGAAATGATCGCGCTTCCCAACCATCCGCAAAAGCCCGAGCTTGGCACGCGTGACGTTCCTATGACACGCGAGATCTTTATTGATGCCGATGACTTTGCAGAAGTACCTCCCCCGAAGTTCTTCCGCCTCAAGCCCGACGGCGAGGTTCGTCTGATGGGTGGCTATATCATCAAGTATGCGGGCATCGAAAAGAATGAGGATGGCTCCATTAAGTGTATTCACGCAACAGCCGACCTTGAAACAGGCAACGGTATGCCTGCTGACGGACGCAAGATCAAGGGCACTGTGCATTGGCTCTCGGCTAAATATGCTGTTCCTGCAACCTTTATGCTTTACGACCGTCTCTTCAACATTGAGAACACCGCCGACGTTCCCGAGGGCAAGACCTATCTCGATTTCCTCAATCCCGATTCTCTTACCAAGCTCACGAACGCTGTGGTAGAGCCTTCCCTTGCCGACGCTAAAGCGGGCGAGCAATTCCAATTTGTTCGCACGGGTTACTTCTGCAAGGATACCAAGAACCCGAACACCTTTAACCGCGTAGTTGGACTTAAGGATAGTTTTCCCAAAAATTAACATAAAAAATCGACCTGCCCAGCAGGTCTATTTTTTATTCGGTTATTTCTTTTGCCTCTTCCTTCGCTCCGCGACGGAAGAAATCTTTGATTTTGCTTACTTTATTGATGCCGATGAGCTCGGAGAGCATTTTTTGTATGGTTTCGTGCACCTTGGGGTCGAGATTTTTGGTGTGCGAGAACCATTTTTTGCGCGCCGCAACAAGGTCTGTCAAGGTTTGAGCTCCATCCACCGAGAAAAGCTGATAGACCGCTTCGGCAAATTCTTCTCTTTGCTCGGGCGTCATATCGCGTATCCACTGATTGACTGTGCGGTCAAGCTTGCGACTTTCGGGGTTGACATCTTTGAGATGAACAAACGAGTTCCCCAATATCTCCCACGAAAGTCCGTTATGCTGTAACAGTCCCGCCTTTTGGCGGCTTTTGACCACTGTAAAGTTTTCGTCGTGCTCGAGAAGCATCCCCACAACAGAGGATTGTGGAACAAGGTTACAGATGCGAGGACGGATCTCAAGGTAGTCTGGATCATCAAGGATATTTCTGCCAAAGCCCGGGCCGTCGTTACTGTAAACCGCTGTGATGCGCTCGCGAATGGCGGCATCACTGTGTACGGCGGCATAAACCGCCAGGTTGCCACCCTTACTGTGACCTGCAAGGATCAGCTTTCCCTCGTGCTCTTTGGCAACGGTATTGAGATACTCCAACGCTTTGCTTTGTGCGGGCACGACCGGCAAAAAGCACATATTCATATCCTCTTTCCAGCCGACCAAGGTATCATCTGTTCCTCGATAGGTCACAACGGCTGTGCCGTCATTCAAATAAAAGGTCGTGGCAGAGAATTGCAGCTCGGTCTCGGGATCGATAACATTGACAAATCCCGACATTTTCAAAGTACCAAAGCGTTTGGTCGAGCGCATAGCTTTCATCATCTTGACAATATCCTTTGGGATAAGGACACCCATTTTGGTCTTTTTGGGATCCGGATATCGCGCGAGAAACGCTTTGGATGCTGCCCAAACGGTGACACTTCCCTCTTCTCCAAGCGCTGGAACGATATCCTGCATATCCAAATAGGAAAACATCGAGAGGATCAGACTGTCGACCTCGCAAAAAGGAGCAGCTCGAAATGTCAGGTCTCCGCGCCAAGTTAAATAATCATATACGGTTCCCATCAGGTCGCTCCTTTCTGTTTGAATTTATCCGTGATAAAGCTTTTTGGTTTCGTAAATGGGATCGCAGGTCAGGTTGATGCCAAGCTTTTTGAGCGTGTGCTCGTCGCTTGCCGCAAGTATAACGGTAGAGTGCATTTCGCAATGGCGCAAGCGCGAGAGTTGCTCTGTCGCCTTTGCCGCCACGGGATCGTGCACCGCACAGATGGAGAGCGCGATGAGAAGCTCATCGGGATGCAATCTCGGATTCTTACTGCCAAGGAGCCCTACCTTGAGATTTGTAATGGGCTCGAGGATCTCGGGCGAGATCAGGTCGATATCATCATCGATATTGGCAAGCGTTTTGAGCGCGTTGAGGAGTGCCGCCGAAGCCGCTCCCAACAGTCGCGATGTCTTGCCCGTAACGATGGTGCCGTCAGGCAATTCGATGGCGGTTGCAGGCTTACCGGTTGCCTCTGCTTTGGCATTGGCGGCAACAGAAACACCGCGCTCCTCGGGATCAATGCCTGCCGTTTGCATAATCAGCTTGAGCTTGTCGATCTCATTACGGGGGCCGTTATCCTTACGCTGACGCGTCAGAGCCGCATAGTAGCGGCGAACAATCTCTTTTTTGGCGGCATCGCAAACGGCATCGTTATCCACAATGCAGTTGCCCGCCATATTGACACCCATATCGGTGGGAGACTTGTAGGGGGACTCTCCGCTGATGCGGCGGAACATTGCATCCACCACAGGAAAGATCTCAACGTCTCGGTTATAGTTGACAGTGGTTTGACCGTAGGCTTCCAGGTGGAAGGGGTCGATCATATTCATATCATTCAGATCTGCCGTGGCGGCCTCGTACGCCATATTGACGGGATGCTTGAGCGGCAGATTCCAAATGGGAAAGGTCTCAAACTTTGCATATCCGGAGCGGATTCCACACTTGCTGTCGTGATAAAGCTGGCTCATACAAACTGCCATTTTGCCGCTTCCCGGACCGGGTGCGGTGACAACCACGAGCGAGCGCGTAGTTTCAATGTAATCGTTTTTGCCGTAGCCCGCATCGCTGACGATACGGTCAATATCAGAGGGATACCCCTCAATTTCATAATGGCGGTAAACACGCACACCAAGAGATTCCAAGCGGGCTTGGAATTTCAGAGCCGCAGGCTGATCTCCCCATCGGGTAAGAACAACACTTCCTACCATGAGCCCCAACGCGCGGAAAGCATCGATCAGACGCAACACGTCAAGATCATAGGTGATGCCAAGGTCACCGCGAACCTTGTTCTTTTCGATATCCGATGCACTAATGACGATAACGATCTCAGCTTCATCCTTGAGTTGGGTCAGCATTCGCACCTTGCTATCGGGGGCAAAGCCCGGGAGTACGCGCGCGGCGTGAAAATCGTCGAACAGCTTGCCACCAAACTCCAAATAGAGCTTGCCGCCAAACTGGTCGATACGGCGGCGAATATGTGCCGATTGGAGCTCTATATATTTTTCATTGTCGAAACCAATCTTATACATTTTTGCGCGCTCCTTTTCTTTTTGGGTATTGCAGACGGTACTCGCCATCCCCAATGACTGTCAATTCCGCATTGTAAAAGGCTGTGATTGCTTGGGTGAGGTAATCAATATCATTCGAGCCTGCTGTTTCATATGCCGAGTGCATAGCAAGCTGTGCCATTCCGATGTCAACGCTGAGCATTGGCGTGAGCGTTGTGGCAATGCTGCCAAGCGTCGAGCCGCCGGGCATATCGCTGCGGTTAGCGTACTCCTGTGTAGGAACACCTGCGTGTGCGCAAATTTTTGAGAAGATGGAAGCCGATATGCCATCAGTAGTATATTTTTGTGCGGCGTTATTCTTAATGACCACTCCCCCGTTGACGTTCGGTGCATTCTTCGCGTCGCTGAGCTCGGGGTGATTGGGATGCTTGGCGTGCGCGTTGTCGGCAGAGACGAGCATAGACGACGCTAACGCACGACGGCGCTCGATGCCACAACTCTCGCAAATGCGATCGATGACATCAGACAAGAATACCGAGCCCGCGCCTTGCTTGGTGGAGCTTCCCGTCTCCTCGTTGTCAGCGGCATAGAAGAGGTTGACCGACTCTGCGTTTTTGCTATTGACAAACCCTTGGAGTGTGCCAAAGACGCACATCAAGTTATCGATGCGCGGTGCCGAGAAGAACTCTCCCTCACATCCAATGCGTGTGGCGGATGTACGGTTGTAAACATAAAGATCGTAACCGAGGATCTCTTCTTTTTTGCATCCTGCCTCGGCGGCAAGAAATGCTTTGAAGTCGGTTTTAGCGTCTTGAGAAAGCAGAGGTAGCAAGTCAATCGCAGGGTTATAACTATATCCCGAATTGATGCCCCTTTGCATATGAATAGCAACGTTGGGAATTACAAGCAGATCGCGCTCAAAATTGATCAGGCGCGCTTCGATCTTCTCTCCATCGGAGAGGATAACGCGTCCTGCAAGCGAGAGCGGACGGTCGAGCCAAGTGGAAAAGATCGTTCCGCCGTAAGGCTCAATGTTGAGTCTCGCATATTGATCGAATGCGGGAGAGAGCGCCTCGCTCTTGACCTTAAACATCGGTGAGTCGGTGTGGCTTGCCGTAATCAAAAAATTGCGAGGTGTTCCCTTTGGAATACGGAACGCAATCACAGACGATTGGTTGCGCGTAAGATAGTAGCCTTTGCCTGCTTCGAGATTCCATTCGTCCTGCTCGCAAAGATGTACATATCCCTGACCTTCCAAAATTTCGGCACAGGATGCGACGGCATGGAAAGCCGTAGGGCTCTTTTCGATAAAATTGATAAGCGCATTGATTGCTGTTGACATAACGTCCCTCCCCAAGGTATGGTGAAAATGAATATAGATAGCATTATTATATCACAGTTCTTTTTTTAATGCAAGACAAAAATGCAAAAAAATCCAACCGAGCAAGGTTGGATTTTTTGTTGCAGAAGCAATTCTGTTATTTTTGAAAAGTTTTTGTGATTAGTGAATGTTCAAACTCGATGCTTGGAAGCATTTTGGGCGGTTTTTGAGACTCATCCCAAACAGTTTGAAACCCTTTCACGCATATAGTTCCATTCTCACACAAACAAATATCGCGAACACAAAACTCGGTGTGATCATTTGTAAATTCCTTGTGGGAGAAGGACTCTTTAACGGCAAGTGTTTCGGCTTCGATGATCTCCCACCTTCTCGCTGTGGAAGGACAAATCAAATACTGGTGATTGAGCGAGGTAAATCCCCAAGCTGTTGAAGGTCGCTTTTCTTTAAGAACTTCCCCGGTATGAATATCGACCAGTTGCATTGCATAGTCGTGCAGTTGAACTGTGATCGTATCGTCATTCACAAAGATGTTAGTGATGCCGCGACGGCTTTTGGTACGCCAAATGCGTTCTCCCGTTTTGGCGTCAAAGCAAAACAATCCGTTATCCCACGTTTGTGCAAACAACTTGGTCCCATCTGCTGAAACAGCTATACCGAATTGGTCGATGTAGGAACTAAAATATTTACTATTCCAAGTGTAAGTTTCTCCCGATCGATATCGTACAATGACCATTTTCTCGGGATTGTCTTTCTCTAAAAGCATCTGCGTGTTCTCAATTTCACCTGCCGAATACCGATAGAGCCAAGGTTCCTCGTTGGTGCTTGTGAGCAAATACCGTTTGTGATGTTTATTCAGTTCCATCTGATTATACCTCTTTTCATCCTTTTACGATTACTTCCCTAAAAGTTTTTAAGAACAAGTGGGATATATCTGATGGTAACATTATATCACAGTTTCCTTTTTCATACAAGATGAAAACGCAAAAAATAAAATTTGGGCGGCAACGAATTTTCGCTGCCACCCGTTGGCATCCGCCTGTGGCGGAGTTATTTGATTGTTGTTCCCTTTTTAGAAAAGGATTCTTACTTATTCTTCGCCCTTGGTGTCATCGCTTTTGGGAGCTTCGATGTCAGTCTCGGGCTTTTTGAATTTAGAAGTCACTTTTGCAAATCCGCTCTTGAATGCGGGAACAAGGATCCTCTTTTTGCTCTCGATAATGACAAGAGCTGCGATCAGAGCTGCGTTGCAGACAAGACCGATGATTGCGATAACGGTGGTAGCCGTTTGCAATCCGGATGTCTTTTGGTCATCTTTGCTCTCTATTTCTGCTTTGAGAGCGTTGATCTCTGTCTGAAGCGCCTCATTGCTTGCATTTGCTTGCTCGAGAGCGGCAACGGCAGATTGCAGAGCATTGATAGCACTTTCGTTTGCCACAAATCTTGCCTCTGCGGCTGTTACCTTGCCGGAAAGCGTGCTCAGGCTCGTGTTCATTGCCTGTACGTTCTCGGTGATTGTTCCGTCGGTCGTGCCAAGAGAGGTTACTGTCTCTTGCAGGGCTGCAAGACTTGTGCCAAGGCCTTCGATCGCCGTCTTATTCTGACCGATTTCAGCGGGATCGATGGTATCCAGCTTATCACCTATCGTCTTAAGGGTAGAATCAACGCGCGTTGCCGCGGTTTCGAGTGCCTCAAGTCTTGTGTGATCCTCGATGCCTTGCAGATCCTCAAGTGCTTTATTGACATCAACGAGCGCCTGTTGGATCTTATCGATGGTACCGTGGTCACCGGTTGCGATCTTTTCCAATTCGGCAAGCGTTGTTTCAAGTTTGGCAAGTTTGCCATCAACATCATTGAGCTTATTTGTAATGGTACCGATATTGCCGGTGATCGCATCGATCTCACCCTCAAGCTCTGCATCCTTTGCGGTGAGCGTATCGAGTGTTTGGAGCTCGGTCTTCATTTCTGCCAAGGAAGCATTGAGTTCTTCAACTGCCTGCTTGTTGGTTGCAATCTGATCGTTATCGATACCTGCAACTGTGCTGTTGAGCGCGCTTACGGACTCGTTAAGCGTTGTAAGGGTTTCGGTAACGCTTGCCTTGAATGCGGAAAGTCCAAGCTCGTCGAGTCCTTCCATCTTGGAATTGATGGTGTTGATCTGTGTGGTGATCTCGGTCAGGTCTACCTCGCCCTCTTGATTGATGAGAGACTTGAGAGACTCAACGGCGGTTTGCAGATCGGTGATGGTCTTCTCTGCGGTTTCGAGTCTTGTTTGAACGCCTGCAAGAGTAGTCTTTGCCGTGTTGATCTGTTCGGTCAATTCAGCTTTCAGTTCATCGTCGGCTGCAGTATAATTATCTTTGACTGCCTCAAGAGCACCGATAGCAGTTTGCAGATTTGCAATGCTTGCGTTAACGGTTGCGGCATCAGCCTTTGCATCGATTGCACTTTGCAGCTCAGTCTTCGCATTGTTGACAAGCGTTTCTGCGGAAGTGATCGCCTCACTCTTTGCATCGGCAATCGTCTTTTCGAGATCAGACTTCAAAGTAGCATCGGCGGCAGTATAATTATCTTTGACCGCCTCAAGAGCACCGATAGCGGTTTGCAGATTTTCGATGCTTTGGTTAACGGTTTCAGCGTCAGCCTTTTGGTCGATTGCATTTTGCAGATCGTTTTGTGCCTTGTTGAGGTTTTCCTCAAGGGTTGCGAGTGCCGTATTGATAGCCTCGTTCGCCTTTTCGATCAGGTCGAGTCTGCCCTCCCCCTCTGCATTTGTGAGAGCATCGAGCAGGTCGTTGACGTCAGCGATGGAGTTTGCAATGCTTTCAAATTCGCCGCCCTCGGAGAGCAGTTGGTCGAGATTTTCGAGCGCCTTTTCCATTTCTACGTTCACGACTGCGTAGCCGCGGATGGTAACATAGCTTGCGATATCATCGTTTTCGTCCCAGAAGGTTGCGCCGTCGAGGATAGCGTTCATCATATAGTCATAGTCCTCATCAAGGCTGATCCAATCGCAGTAGATCGCATTAAATGCGCGAACGCTGATATCGACCATCTCTCCGCGGATATCAAGATAGAGATAACCGTTAATGCCACAACGTGCCGCCTCGATAGAAAGGGTGCTATCATAAACGTTAACATCCGCTTCATATTCGCTATAAATGCCCATATCTCTGGAAACAATAGAGACCTCGGAGCCCACAAAGTAAAGCGAAGCATAATCAAGCGCAAATGCGGTTTCGGTTACCACAACGTTCAATTTGACCTCATAAACATCAACGGACGTGTCACACAGATAATTGCGCTTTGCATTGATGTTGATTTCACTTGCTTTGCCGGATGTGCCGGGGGTAGAATTCAAGGACAAAATCATGCCCAGTTGAGATGCAAACATAACTCGCGTACTATCAAAATAAAGACCTGCATCATCGGCGGTAATATTGAGAACAGATCCTGCAAAGAGGACTTCGGGATAACCATAAATGCGGATGCCGTCATCGCCCGCCTCAATATTGAGAATGCTGTTCATGACACTGAACGGGTATCCTTCCTCGGAGTCGGCATAAACCGTAATGCCGTGGTCGTCTGCCGTAAGATCGAAGGTGGAATTTTCCCACTCAATGTAGCATTCGTCTGCATCGATTGCATCATCCATCGCAACAACGGTTACGATAGCATTTGTAGCAAGGAGATCGGCATAGTTGAGCGCAAAGCCATCGTCGTCTGCAGTAATGAAAACTCTACTTGCGGCGGCGAGGATAACACGGCCGTCACTGATGTAAATGCCGTCATCCCCTGCGTTGACGGTAAGGGTGGCATCTGCAACGGCAAAGATGCCGTTTTGAATCTCAATGCCATCTTGTTGTGCGTTAATGGTAACGGTAGCGCCGTTTTGAACAGCAAAGGATGAATCGAACCCGAAAACACCAACCTCGGCATTGATGGTCAACGAACCCTCGCCGGCAATTACAACCTGGCTGCCCATAGCAGCAATACCTGCGCCATTGGTAAGAGCGCCCGAATAGAGTACATCATAATTGTTATCAGCGTGTGCGGTGATGGTGTTCTCCCCTTCCAGCTGCATGATGTACGCATAGTTTGGAAGAGCGATAATGGCTGCTACACCGGTATACTCAAAGCTGAAGTTTGAAAGGACAATGGTAATGACAGGAGTGTCTTCTATGGTGCCGACCGTAGCGTAGAGGTAACCGCCCGTTGCGGGCTTTTCGGTAACGACAATGGGATTTCCGTCAAGATCAAACGTCAGGTATTCACCGATCTTGAGGTAGTGATCGCCTACCAAAAGAACTGCGTCCTCGGGAATTTCCTCATCGGGCACCTCAGCACCGTAGCCGCAAACCGAGCAAGCAGCTTCTCCCTCGGGAACAGTGTGTTCGCCGTAATTGGAGTCTTCAAAGTATTGATAGTAGGACTCGGGGAGATAGAAGTAACGGACGACACAATCCTCATCGACACAAATATGATAGTGATGCGTTTCGTCTGCTTGATAAGCATCCGTCCAGTTGTGAGAAATTTCTACTCCCTCGTAGTAAGAAGTACCGTCAACCGTGAAGATGTGCTTGATCTCGCCCTCGGTTATCACGGGCGGAATGGTGGAAATGATATCGCCCTCAATAAAGATCTGTGTTGCTTTGCCGCCAAAGGTTACGGTGGTTGTTTCGTTAGCCAAAATATGACCCATCAGGTGAATAGAGCCGCCGTTGATGGTGACTGCGGTTTCATCGCCGCAAGCTTCAATAGCGCCGTTGCTTCCAACAGAGATAACCACGTCGCCGCCGGAGATCGTGATGTTGCCATAGGCACTAATGCCGTTATACGAGTAGCTATAGGTGTAAATATCGCCACCGGAAATCGTAACGTCGCCCTCGGCATAAATGGCATCGTCGTAAGCCTCGATTTCAAGCTCTCCACCTGTGACAGTAACGTTGCCGTCGGCATAAATACCGTAATCACCGTAAAGAGTCACTTCACCGCCCAAAACGGTAACGTCACCTGTGCTGTAGATAGCTTTGCTGTACTCACTGAAAAGAGTAACCTTGCCGCCCGAAATGGTAACGAATGCATCCTCGGTATCCGAATCCCAAGGAGAGATTGCACCGTATTCGGCTTCAACCTCAACCACGCCGCCCGAAACGGTAACGTAGTCGGCATAAATGCCGTAGTATCCTTTTACAACCAGCTTGCCGCCTGTGACGGTAAGGGTTTGGGTATCAAGCTCAACATCGTCGTCATCATCCTCGGGGAGCAAGTAGAATTCGCCGCCCTTAACGATAACATTCTTCGAATCAACACCATCCTCGGAAACGGTGATCAGCGCACCGTCCAAAACGGTGATGCTATCGGACTCGATCGCTTCGTCGTCGGAAACGATCGTAACCGTGCCGCTCTCAAAGATGAGGTCTTCAATATAGAAGCCGTCATCCTCAACTTTAATGTTCAAGCTTCCCTTGCCGCGAACGGTCAGGTCGCCCATTACGCGAATACCGTCGGTATCGGCATTGTAGTATTCGTCATACAATTTATCGTAATAGATAGCAGTACCGACCAGATTGCTGCTGCCAACAAGCTCGATGACAAGGTCGGTTGCGGAGTAGATAAGAGCGAAGTATTTCTCATCATAATAGCCATCGTATTCATACGCAAAGCCCTCGCCCGTGAACTGATAGTTGTTCAGCGTGAGCACGCCATTCTTATAGTAAGCGTAGCCGCCCGTGGTGGGACGCTTGGCGGTGGTCTCGGTAGCGCCCGATGCGAGGTAATCGCCATCATTCATACCAACGCCGCCAACGTAAAGGGGTGCGCCCCATTTTGCCGTAAGGGTTATATCGGCAAGCTCGAGAGCGTAGAAGGAATTTGCAAAAACGTAGTCATAATCCTTACCCTCATAGGTCCAGCCGATGAGCGCGAGCCCCTCGGGGTGAGAAAGACCTTCGGGCGTGGGAATATCTCTTCCAAGGTCACCACTGCTAACCTCAACGGTGGGCATTGTACCGCTTCCCTCGCCAAAGTCAAAGGCAACGGTAAATACTGCCTCAATATAAGCAAACGCAATATTCTCAACTCTCGCTGCAAGCGTGGTTACGGTGGGAACGGTGTATCCCTCGTAATTGGGGTCATTATACCAAGCGGGGTCAAATGCGCGGAAGGGTGCAGCAAAGGTTACAACATCAGCGATCGTGATCTCTGCATCGGTAAGATTGTAAAGCTCACAATAGGTAGCCAGATGTGCGTCGCTGATATCGAGCGTGCCGCCATTGTAGGAGATATAACCGATCAAATATGCACCGCTAACAGTGAGCTTGGAGCCACTTTGCAGTTCAAATGCTCCACGAACGTCGTAATCGTATGTATTGACGCCATCAACCTTTTGTTCAACAAAGAGAGTAATGTCCGCTCCCTCACCAAGAACAACCTTGCTACCATTGGGAGCATAGAATTCCAACAGGTGGCCGTTCAAATCGATAAAGGACTTGCCGCTGACGGCAACGTCGCTTTCCGGTAGTTCAACCTCGTAATCGGCAAGCAGCTTTGCGTAGGGGGCTTCGCCTGCGTTGATGGCAGCCACAAGGTCGAAAAAGTCGCCCGTGCTCGTCATTGCATCGGATGTATTGCCCCAAACAAAGGGCGCGTACTTTGCTTTAACGGTAACGGTAACGTCATCCTCGGGCATTACAAAGCTGTAGGTGTCGGTCTCTTCGTCGTAAGAGATTTCAAAATCTGCACCGCTTGCGGTTTTGCCGGTAACGGAGATCAGCTCATACAACGCATCCGGCTCAATGGTGAAGGAAACGGGAGTCTCGGAAAGAACGTAGCGCTCCTCGGGGGCAAAGGTTACGGTTGCACCATCTACAGAATAGTCAAGCGCATACTTGGTTACGTCAAGGACGTATGTGGTGGAATAGGAAAGCGCGGTAACTCTTTCGCCGCTATTCTCTTCGTACAAGCTGTAGCCGCTTTCGGGAAGTTTGATTGCTTGTGCCGTGCTTTGTTGATAGAAGAATGTAATACTTTGGGAGCCGGTAATGCCGGAAAGATCAAGCGTGCCGGCGTACCAGAGAATATCTTGAACCGAGCCTTGAAGATCGCCACCCGCAATCGTAACGGAACTGCCATATGTCAAAATAGCCGTATCAGCAATGATTGTGCCGCCTGTAACGGTGAGAGATGCATTCACTTGCGCAGATATTAAATCCGACAACTGAATTGCATTTCCTGTTGCCTGAATGGTGCCACCCGTAACCGTCAGCACAACGGCAGAATTGTCTCCCATCCTAATAGCAGAATAGCCGGTTCTGATGCTCTCAAGCTTTCCACCCTCGCCGCTATCGGCAATGGTGATATTGACAGAGTTCTTCAACACGAGTGTATAGTTGGAACTGCTAACGGTTTTGCCGCCAAGGTCAAGCGTAAAGCTGCCGCCGGTAGCACTGAGAGACGCAGAATTAATGTTGCTGACTACCTTAATATAGCCAACGGTGCTGTTCTCATCTGCAGCCGCATCAAATGCCTCTTGCAGAGTGCCCCATTCGGTGAGGGTATCCTTGTCGGTTCCCCACTCTGCTTGGTAGGGGCGGAAGGTAACGTCAACGGTGACGTCTTCTTCACCCATTGTAAAGGTGTTGGTTTCGGGATCCAAGGTTGCACCGTCAACGGTGACGTCTGCCTTGTAGCCCTCGTTGGGGATGAGCGTCAAGGTCACCACAGTGCCGGGAGTAAGGTCGCCGCTTTGGTCTGCTGTAACAACACCGTTTGCGGTCTCGTTTACGGTAACCTTGTATTTGGTCTCGTTGATGGTGTAAAGACCGTTTGCAAAAGCACCGTCAACTCTGTTGCCGTCTTTATCGTAAAAGCTGTAGCCCGCGGGGAGCGTGATCTTTGGCTCTGCGCCTGCAAAGTTATTAACCGTAATACCCGTGGGGTTTGCGTAGTCGGAGAGGTCAAGCACACCGGTTGAGCCCCACCAGATATGCTTATCGACGGTTGTTTGCAGTGTGCCACCTTTGATGGTGAGATTGACAGCAAGAACTTCATCGAAAGCGGAGTGCGCATTAATCACAACACCGGCACTACTGAGGGTACCGCCTTCAATAGTGAGGTTTATCTCCGAGGTGTCATACACAAAGATGGCGGAAGCATTAGGATTGGTGGTTTCAATTTTGCCACCTTCGCCGCTATCGGTGATGGTAATATTTACGAAGTTATACAGATGGAGCGTGTAAACGGTAGAGGTAACCGTTCTGCCGTTTAGGTCAAGCGTGAACGTGCCGCCTGTGGCTTTCATATATACGTCGCCAAGGTCAAGGTTGTTTATTACCTTGATGTATTTTACGTTTGCATCGGCTGCAGCCGCATCAAATGCTTCTTGCAGAGTACCGCTGTTTGTAAGGTTTGCGGCATCGGCACCCCATTGTGCCTCGATAACGGGCTCCTCGGGATCGGGATCGGGGGTGGGATCGGGAGTTGTGCTTTCCCCTACAACGTAGTAAGTAGTTCCATTTGCAAGCGTTGTGACTTCACTACCGCCCGCGGTGTCGCTGATGTAGCATCCTTCGGGAAGAATGATGTTCTCACCGTTTAAGGTTACGTCCGCACCGGTATAGTTGCGAACGGTGATGCCTGCGGGTGCGGGATGGTTAGAGAAATCGAGCGTTCCGGAGTTCCAAACAATTTGTGCCCAATTGCCGCCTTCAAATTCGCCGCCCAAAACAGCAAGGTAGGTGCCGTTTGCTTTAACAACATAATCGCTGCCAATAAATTTGCCACCGTTAATGGTAACCTCTGCCATGGCAACAGAACCGTTGCCATCAACATTAACGGCATAGCTGTTGCTTTTGAAGATACCGCCGTTGATGGTAACTTTTTGAACCGCATCGCCGTCACCGACCATTAAAGCAGCTGCACCTCCAGAAGCGCTTTCGATCGTACCGGTTTGCTCCACCGAAGTATCTTCAATGGTAATATCGGTAGCGTTTTTCAAACTAAATGGATAGGAGTCGCCCGTGATCGCTTTGCCATTCAGATCAAGCGTAAACTTGCCGCCTTTGGCCATTACATTTGAGTCACCAAGGGCAACGTTAGACACCAACTTGATGTAGGTGATAGAAGCATTGCCCGCAGCCGCGTCGAGTGCCTCTTGCAGCGTGCCCTCGTTTGTGAGGTTTGCGGCATCGGTGCCCCATTGTGCCTCGATAACGGGCTCTTCGGGCTCTACGTACGTGCCGTTGACGGTGTAGTAGTCGTATGGAAGCATTTCGGTGACCTTTTCGCCATTTTGATAAATATCAAAACCCTCGGGAAGAATGATTTTTTCGCTAGGGAGTGTAATGGTGTTATCGGTGTCATTGAAAATGTTCACACCGTCCAAATATTTGCCGTAGCCGGAGAGATCAAGCACACCGGTTGAGCCCCAAGAGATATGATCTCTGCCGGTAGACTGCAGTGTACCGCCCGTAATAGTAAGATTGACAGCGGTGGTTCCACCTGTTGAGGACCATGCATTAATTGCATATTGACCAACAAAAGTACCGCCCGCAATGGTAAGATTTATCGCCGAGGCGTCGCTCACCTTAATTGCGGAAGCACCCGAATCGGTGGCTTCAATTTTGCCGGTTTGCTCCGATGATGTATCGGTAATAGTAATATCAACAGCATTTTTCACATAGAAAGCATAACTCGAAGAAGTAACCGTTTTGCCATTCAGATCAAGCGTAAACTTGCCGCCTTTGGCCATCACATATGAGTCGCCGAGGTCAATGTTGTCCATCACTTTAATGTAGGTGATGGAAGCATCGCCCGCAGCCGCATCAAGTGCTTCTTGCAGCGTGCCGCTGCTTGTGAGGTTTGCGGCGTCGGTGCCCCACTGGGCTTGTGCCGTACCCTCGGCGGACACTCCCACAGCAAATGCCGCGGTAAGTGTGAGGAGCATTGCAAGCATCGTCAATACACTTGCAAATTTTGTGAACTTTGTTTTTCTCATTGTTTTTTCTCCTTTTTGAATGGATTTGTGTATGTGTTTTTTATTTTTTCAATTTAGGAACACCGCCATGGCGGCTACACTTTAATTCTGCATTCTGCACTCATCTGCCCTCTTCCCTTTTATTCTTAGGGCAGCGGCACAAGCCGAACCATTCTTCGCCGCGCAAAAAATATTTGCACTCGCCGCAGGTGGTATCTTCAACCCATTTAACGTCTCCCTTGTAGTGTGGGCAGGCATCCTGCATCATGGTAACAAGCGGCTCGCCATTCTCGGTGTAGATGGGCTCTTTGGTAAAATCGGGATAGATGACGTCGGGTGGACCCGATCTGTCTCTTTCATCATAGTAACCGTATTTGAGTTCAAAGGTCTTTCCAAAGGTGTTGACTACTGCGTAGATATCTCCCTCGCGCGCTTCACCCAAGTGTGTGGGGGAAATTTTCATATTGTTGTTTCCTTTCTTCCGCTCCGCCCTTTTGGAGCTTGCGGATGGTGTTTTTTGGTATCCTCTAAAATTATAGCGCCTTTGAGCGGTTTTGTGAATTACCAAAAACACAAAATTTTGGCTATGTTTTTCCCCTAAAAAAAAGAAAAAGCATAGCCATTTTGAACCCAAAACGGCTATGCTTTTTTTGTGATCGATTACAGAAATGCGGCAAATTTATCTCTGCCGACACCCGTTTTATCGGTGATGGCAACAAGTGCCTGCTTGACGCCCGCAAGGGACATATTCAGCTTTTCGGCGATCTCCTTGTTGCTCATACCGAAGGCGGCGAGCTTTGCGATCTCGCGCTGGCGTGTGGTCAGTGAGGTGACAATGTTCTTGCCCCTGATCGTTCCCGATAGCTTTGACCACCCCTCGTTATATACCTTGTAGAACTCTTTTACCTTTTGCCATGCTTTTTCATCAACAATGGTAAGTCTTTTTTCCATCAGCGTATCAAGCACACGGCAGTATTCGGCAAGTGTACCGTAAAGCTTATCGGGGAGAGCTAACGCAATTGCCTTGTCAATGTGATGTATTGCATCATCATCCTTACCGCAGTTATGATATATTGCGGCACAGGTGAGCCTTAGATAGATCTCGGCCATAATTGTATTATTAGCACTTGCCCATGAGATCAGCGGCTCAACAGAAAACGATATAACCGACATAATGTAAAGCCCCTGCGTACCATCTACTTTAACAAGCCCCATTGCAACAGCGTAGCCG
>JAZNZC010000066.1:0-22080 GCA_045594745.1 Eubacteriales bacterium | reverse complement strand
TGAAGTGAACCCCGAATAGTTCACAAGAAATAAAAAGGGCAAAACCTCTTATGGTATAATAGTACCATAGGAGGTTTTTGTTATGGCTAAAAAAGGACAAACATTTAAGAAACATACGCAAGCAACAAAAGAAGAAATATTGAGAAAATATTTCGAAGGAAATCAATCTGCAAGATCGTTAGGCGAAGAATACGGGATATCCAAAAAGACGATTGAGAATTGGGTAAGCAAAACGAAAGAAGGTAGAAATGTTCTCACAGATCAACGCCAATTCAACTCTGGTAGACCGAAGAAAGACGATACAGATGTCAACTATAAAGAACGTTATGAAATACTAAAAAAATACCAAGCCTTCCTCAAGGCACAACGAGAGAAAAAGTAATATTTATCAATATGCACATCGGGGAATACTCTCTTGAGAATATGTGTGAGGTATTGGATATTTCAAAGAGAACGTATTATAAATATCGTGCAGCAGAAGATAGAGATTACTACGATTACCTTTTGATCAAAGAAATATTTGATGAATCAAAGGGGACGTACGGTTACCGTAGGATTTGTGAAGGCTTATTGATTAAGTATGGTGTAATATTTAATCACAAGAAGACGGCAAGAATTATGAAAAAATATGGGTTAAAACCTGAATATATCAAACGTATCAGACCAAATGAGAGCCATGTTAGAATCGAAAAGAATGTCAAACCGAATCTGCTTAAGAGAAACTTTAATGTCGGTGAACCGAATCGAGTTTGGGTTACAGACATTACATATCTAACTTTTGGAAACAAACGAGCTTATCTGTCCTCTATCTTGGATCTTTATGATAGAAAAATCGTTGCGTATCAAATATCGAAACGCAACGACATTAAATTAGTTATTGATACCTTAAATCAGGCTATTGCTAAAACGAAGGATGTATCAAACCTTATCATTCACAGTGACCAAGGTTTTCAATATACATCCTTCGAGTACAAAGCTGTATGCGAATCCAATGGAATTCAAATATCGATGAGTCGGAAAGGCACTCCGATTGACGATTCTCCCATTGAGAGCTTCCATAGCATACTTAAAAAAGAAACTTTGTATAACAATTATATCACATCTTTTGAAGAATATCTACTACTTGTTGAAGATTGGTTGATTTTTTATAATACTTCAAGATTAAAGAACAGGAAGAGGTAATTCCCTCTCCCTATTTTGGGGTGCACCCTTTTTATTTCTTGTGAACTATTCGGGGTTCACTTCACTTCTTTTGGGCTTTTTTATTTATTTGCGCAAAATTATAAAAAGATATATCGACAAACATATCGGAATATGATATAATTATCTCATCACAAAATGCGTATTGTGAAAAACAGGGAGGGTGCTTTGGATGATCGAACGTGTCTTTACATTCCCCACACAGTGCCCATAACAGATTTTCCAATTTGTTTATTTTCAGTTTAGAGAAAAGCAATAGAATAGGTAACAATACACGAAACGAGGTGAAACAATGTTCCATATTCTTGTGGTAGACGATGATAAAAATACGAGGATGTATTTTGAGGCAGTGCTTAAAAATAACGGATATACCGTGACTGTTGCCAAGAACGGAGAGGATGCGCTTGATGCGATGGATAAGGAGCATATCGACCTTGTGGTGCTTGACATTATGATGCCGAAGATGGATGGGTATGAGTTCACCAAAACTCTGCGCGAGTGCGACAACAATCTTCCTGTCCTCATGGTTTCCGCCAAGCAACTCCCTATAGATAAAAACAAAGGCTTTGAGGTTGGTACAGATGATTATATGACAAAGCCCGTCAATCAGGACGAATTTCTGTATCGCATCAAAGCACTCCTTCGCCGTGCAAAGATTGCAAACGAGCGCAAGATCGTTGTAGGCGATGTGGTAATAGACTACGACTCCCTAACGGTTAAGAGAGGCGATGAGATACAAGAGCTTCCACAAAAGGAATTTATGCTTCTCTATAAGCTTCTCTCTTATCCCGGAAAGATCTTTACCCGCATTCAGTTGATGGATGAAATATGGGGTGCAGAGAGCGAGACGGGATGGGAAACCGTTACCGTACATATCGGGAGATTGCGTAAGCGTTTTGAGGGGTGGAACGAATTTGAAATAGAGTCCGTCCGCGGACTCGGATACAAGGCGGTTAAAAAGGTATGAAAAAGGAAATCAAAAAAGCCCCTCCCATCAGCATGGAGAAGCTGAAGGAGCGAGCATCCAGAAGATCCTTAACCTTTGCATTTTCGATTTTTGTCTTCTTTATTTTGGTCGCGGCAATTGCCCTTACGGCACTCGGGCTATGGTTGTTGACGAAAGCCGGCGTGATCCTAACGCCGGACGGCGATATTCAATTAGGCGAATTGCTTTTGTTCATGTCGCTGATCAGTCTTATTATTGGTGGTGCTACGGCGTTTTTCAGTAGCCGAATTCCTCTTAAGCCGGTGAACGAGCTGATCAATAAAATGAACCGTTTGGCAATGGGGGATTTCAAAACAAGGCTGGAATACAAAGAGCCTTTATCTGCCCACCCTGCCGTAAAAGAGCTGACTACCAGCTTTAATATGATGGCCGAAGAGCTTGAAAACACAGAGCTGTTGCGAAATGATTTTATCAATAATTTTTCGCACGAGTTCAAAACGCCCATTGTTTCAATCACAGGGCTTGCCAATCTTCTGGAATCGGGTAATTTGACAGAGGAACAACGTATTCAGTATGCTCATGCAATCCGTGAAGAATCCATGCGACTTTCCTCTATGGCAAGTAACGTATTGAATCTGACCAAGGTTGAAAATCAAACCATTCTTACGGGTGTGTCGTGCTTCAATCTATCCGAACAGGTGCGTTCCGCGGTGCTACTTTTGGAAGAAAAGTGGACAGATAAAAATATTGATCTTCAGCTTGATTTCGACGAATATATGATTGAAGCAAATGAGGAAATGCTCAAGCAGGTGTGGATCAATCTTATTGATAACGCAGTAAAATTTGTTCCGCGGTGCGGTACGGTCGAACTCGAAGTACTTGACGAAGGTGAGTATCTTTGTGTGAAAATCAGCAATACCGGCAGCGAGATCCCGCCCCAAAAATGGGATAGGATATTCAACAAATTTTATCAGGCAGACGAATCCCACGCAACGCAAGGCAACGGTATCGGGCTTGCCATTGTGAAAGGCATTGTGGAGCTTCATAACGGAAACGTGAGTGTGAACAGCGGTAACGGTATGACCACTTTTACCGTTGTGCTTCCAAAAAAGCAATGATATTGGAGGTGCGCATGAAATATATATTTTGTATTTTAATTGGATATTTAATGGGTACAATAAATCCGTCATACATCATCGCAAAGCTGCGTGGTGTTGATATACGCGAAAAGGGTTCAAAGAATGCGGGAGCGTCCAACGCATTGATCCTCTTTGGCAAGGTAATCGGTGTTGGATGTGCATTGTTTGATATTGCAAAGGCAACCTTTTCGATATGGCTTTGCGGCAAACTGTTTCCCGAACTCGCCTATTCCTTTGCTGTTACGGGCGTTGCGTGTATCCTTGGACACGTGTTCCCATTCTATATGAAATTCAAGGGTGGCAAAGGGCTTGCCTGTCTTGGCGGCATGATCCTTGCGTTCGACTGGCGAGTGCTTCTCATTATGCTTGCCGCCGAGATCGTAGTGGCGATCGCAACCGATTACATCTGCTTTGTTCCTCTTACCGCATCGGTCGCTTTTCCCATCGTTTACGGCATTATGCGTCAGGACGTGTGGGGAGCATTGATGATAGCCATCATCATTCCGCTGATGTTTTATAAGCACAAAGAAAACCTGAAACGGATCAAACAAAAAACAGAAATGCCGTTCAGCTTCCTCTGGAACAAGGAAAAGGCTCTTGCAAAAACAAACATTCCAAAAGAATAATTACATATTTCTTATAACGAGCAGAACCACAACGGGGCTGCTCGTTTTTTTCGCGAAAATGCAAGTTTCGTTTCAGTTTAGAAAACGACCGTAAAATTAGGTCGTAAAATCAAGAATTTTGTTTATTCAAAGGAGATTGAACAAATGAATGAAGTAAAAAAACCAAAAAAACAACTGCGGATTTTCTATTTTGCCGCACTTGCTGTGCTCCTTTTGCTAAATATGGTCATTATGCCGATGATCATGAACGCGCGAGTCAAAGAAACCGATTACGGCACCTTTATGACAATGACCGATCAAGGCAACGTTGGGCTCGTTCAGATCGTCGAAACCGAGAATTATATCATATTTACCGATAAAGAAGAAAAACAAGTTTATAAAACAGGCATTGTAAACGATCCCGGACTCACCGAACGGCTCCATGCGGCGGGCGCGAATTTTTCGGGCGAGATCATAGAGCAGCCCAGTATCTTCTCGCAGATCATTTTTAATTGGGTTCTTCCGATAGCCGCATTCTTTTTGATCGGTCAACTCATTTCCAAACACATGATGAAGAAAATGGGCGGTCAAAATTCCATGATGTTCAACATGGGCAAGAGCAATGCCAAGGTTTATGTTCACTCCTCTGACGGTATTAAATTTGCCGACGTTGCGGGTGAAGATGAGGCAAAGGAAAACCTTACGGAAATCGTGGACTATCTCCATAATCCCCAAAAGTATGAAGAGATCGGTGCGAAAATGCCCAAGGGGCTCCTTCTTGTAGGCCCTCCCGGTACGGGTAAGACCATGCTTGCCAAAGCCGTTGCAGGCGAGGCGGGCGTGCCGTTCTTCTCCATGTCGGGCTCGGAGTTCGTGCAAATGTTTGTGGGCATGGGCGCATCCAAGGTGCGCGATCTCTTTAAGCAGGCAAAGGAAAAAGCTCCTTGTATCGTGTTCATTGATGAGATCGATGCCATTGGTGGCAAACGAAGCAACGGCAATATAGGCGGTCACGACGAGCGTGAGCAAACGCTCAATCAGCTCCTTACCGAGATGGATGGCTTTGAAGGCAACTCGGGTGTTGTTATTCTTGCGGCTACCAACCGTCCCGAAACACTGGATCCCGCGCTCACCCGTCCCGGACGTTTTGACAGACGTGTTCCCGTGGAGCTTCCCGACCTCAAGGGACGTGAGGAGATCCTCAAGGTTCACGCAAAGAAGATCAAGGTCGAGTCGGGCGTGGACTACACGCAGATCGCTCGTATGGCATCGGGTGCTTCGGGTGCGGAGCTTGCCAATATCGTTAATGAAGCGGCACTCCGTGCCGTCCGTCAAGGCCGCAAGGCGGCAACACAAGCAGACCTTGAGGAAAGCATTGAAACGGTCATTGCCGGTTATCAAAAGAAAAATGCCATTCTCACCGACAAGGAGAAAATGATGGTGGCATATCACGAGATCGGACACGCGCTGGTTGCGGCGAAACAGTCAAATTCCGCGCCCGTGCAGAAGATCACCATCGTGCCTCGCACCTCGGGCGCACTCGGCTATACGATGCAGGTGGATGAGGGCAATCATTACCTGATGACCAAGGAAGAAATTGAAAATAAGATTGCCACCTATACGGGCGGTCGTGTGGCGGAAGAAATTGCTGTCGGTTCTATTACTACGGGAGCATCTAACGATATTGAACAGGCAACCAAGCTTGCACGTGCTATGATAACTCGCTTCGGCATGAACGATGAATTTGGGATGGTCGCCTTTGAAACGGTCAGCAATCAATATCTCGGCGGTGACACCTCTCTTGCTTGCTCGGCAGAAACGCAGACCAAGATCGACGAAAAGGTAGTTGAGGTGGTCAAAGCACAGTATGAAAAAGCAAAGAAGATCATCACCGAAAACAAGAGCAAGCTTCACAAGCTTGCTAATTACCTATATGTTAACGAGACCATCACGGGTGATGAGTTTATGGAAATCTTAAATCAAGAATAACATGTAAAAGGAGAAAAATAAAATGAGAAACGTAAAAATCATTACCGATTCCTGCTCGGATCTGAATGCGGAGCAGCTTACAAGATATGACATTGACTATGCCAGAATGTCGACAGTCTATAACGGGATTGAATCCCCCGCACTTCTGACGTGGAGCGAGGACGAGGTACACACGCTTTACAACATCATGAGAGACGGGAACCGTATTACCACCGCACAGGTATCTGTAGAGGAATTTCAGCGCATTTTCGAGCTGTATTTGAAGCAGGATATGGATATCGTCTATATCGGATGCTCGTCCAAATCCTCGGGCTCGGTCAACACCGGATTTATGGTTGCGAAAAAGCTGATGGCGGCCTACCCCGAAGGCAAGATCATCTGCATTGATTCTCTCAACGCAAGTATGGGTATCGGAATACTTGCCATTGAAGCCGCCAAGATGGCAAAGAACGGCTCCACTGCCGACGAAATTGAGGCGCATATTCTTTCTATTCGTAAAAACGTAAATCAATTTGTAACCGTTCACTCGCTGGATGCTCTTAAGCGTGCGGGACGCGTGAAAGCATCTTCGGCATTTTTGGGAAATCTGATGGGAGTCAAGCCGATTTTGATCTCGGATGCCAACGGCGACGTGGTTGCCTATAAAAAGGTCAAGGGTAGACAAAAGTCCTTTGAAGAGCTTGTTGCCTTGCTGAACTTTGCGATGATAGAACCGGAAAAGCAAACGATCTATCTCACCCATGCGGATTGCGCGAAGGAAGAAATCGACGGGCTTGTAGAACTTATTAAAAAGGAGATTCCCTGTCGGGATGTTGAGGTCGGCTACATAGGTCCGATCATCGGTGCATCCATCGGCCCCGATGCAGTCGGCATTTGGGGATTTGGACAGGAAGTAACTTATAAAGACGGAGACTAAATTATGAAAACTTTGGATGGGATTCTCTTTGCCCGCATGATCAATTCCGGCGCGGCAAACCTTAAGGCACACGCAAAGGAAATCAATGACTTAAACGTATTCCCTATCCCCGACGGAGATACGGGTGACAATATGCTGCTCACGATGATGGGAGGCGTTCATCACGACACGAGCAGTTGTGAGTCCTTGTGCGAAATGGCAGACCGCATATCAAGCGGAATGCTTCTTTCGGCAAGAGGTAATTCAGGTGTTATCTTGTCGCAGTTTTTTGAAGGCATCAAGAACGGTTTTTCGGGACTTCGCTCTGCTGATACAAACGAGATCGGCGAAGCCTTTTGCCAAGGAGTCAAACAAGCGTATAGCTCCGTTATGACACCTACCGAAGGAACGATATTGACCGTTGTGCGTGAGGCGACGGAATATGCCTGCGAACAGAATACCGACACCCCCGAAGCTTTTCTGAATGCCTTTATTGATGAAGCGAAGCGTTCCCTCGCGAGAACTCCCGATCTGCTTCCCGTGCTCAAAAAGGCGGGCGTGGTCGATTCGGGTGCGGCAGGACTGATCTACATTGTTGACGGAATGATGAAGGCTATCATTGGAGAGGATATTGGTGATTTCTCCGAGACGACGGAAACGAGCCAGGAGCTTGATCTGGATGCCTTCAACGAGGACAGTGTATTGGAGTTTGGCTATTGTACCGAGTTGCTTGTACGCTTGCAGAACGCAAAGACCGATATATCCACCTTTGATGTGAAGATTATAACAGACTATTTGCAGACAATTGGCGATTCCATCGTAACAGTACGCAACGGTAGTATCGTAAAGCTTCACGTACATACGATGACGCCTGAAAGGGTGCTTGCCTTTTGTCACCAATACGGAGAGTTTCTCAAGGTCAAAATTGAAAACATGTCCTTGCAGCACAACAATACCGTGACCGAGGAAAAAGAAAATGCTCCCGCAAAGAAGCGTAAGCGATACGGAGTCGTTGCTGTTGCCTGCGGAGAAGGACTGAAGAATACCTTCCGCGAGCGCGGTGCCGACGTGATCGTGGACGGCGGTCAGAGCATGAACCCCTCTGCCGAGGATTTCATTGCCGCCTTTGAAGAGGTAAACGCCGATGTGATCTTCGTGTTCCCGAACAACGGGAATATCGTTCTCACCGCACAGCAGGCAGCAAATCTGTATGAAAAGTCAGATGTACGTGTCATCGAAAGCACGACCATCGGTGCCGGATATGCCTCACTTGCTATGTTGGATACTGCCTCTGATAATGTGGATACCATTGTTATGGAGCTTCGGGAAGCCATGGAAGGGGTTGCCACGGCGGAAATTTCTCACTGTGTAAGAGATGCAAAATTTGGCGATACCGATGTTTTTACGGGTGACTATATCGGATTTGTTGGCAAAGAGCTTCTCGCCCTCAATCCTAACAGAGTCGTAGCCGTCTGCGAAACGATCGATGCTTTGGAGTTTTCAAGATATGATATCGGCATTCTGATATACGGAAAGGATGCAACCGAAGAAGAAGCACAAAAAATAGAAGCATACGCCAGGGCAAGGTACAAGGGCAAGGAGTTTTACGTTATCAACGGCGGTCAGGACGTTTATGACTATATTCTGATCGCTGAATAGTTTGATAAGCGATTTTGAAATCAACGAGGAGAAGGAGAACCGATGAAAGAAATATTTTGTAAGCGTCAAATTTTAACGATACCGAATCTTTTAAGCGTTGTTCGCCTTTTGCTGATCCCTGTAATCATATGGCTTTACAGTGTGGAGGAAAATCATTATGCCGCCATTGGTGTAATACTTTTGTCGGGTGTTACCGATATCGTTGACGGCATAATTGCAAGACGTTTCCATATGATCTCGGATTTTGGAAAGGCGCTTGATCCTCTTGCGGACAAGCTGACACAGGCAGCACTGTTACTGTGTCTGTTATCCAAGTATGATTTGATGTGGGGGCTTATCGTTGTTTTCGGTCTGTGTGAAATATCGAAATTCACGCTTGGTATCATTATCGCCAAAAAATATGACGAGGTAAACGGCGCTAAATGGTATGGCAAGGCGAACACTGTCATCATTTATGCTACGATGATGGCGTTGATCCTTTTCCCAGAGATGAGCGGGATTCTTGCAAATACTCTGATGCTGTTATGTGGAGCGGTTATGATAGCGGCACACGTGCTCTATTTCATATCGTTAGGTAAGATACTGTTTGAAAGGAGTCGGAAATGATAAAACGAACACTTACAGGAGCGGTGATCTTGGTGTTCGTCTACGCTTGGCTTTTCTTCTCACATATCCCACTTGTATTACATACAGGAACGCTTGCGTTAGGTGTTTTGGCGGTTTTTGAAATTTTACGGATATGCAAAACAGATAAGCCGAGAATATGCTATGCCGCAACGCTGATTTCGGTGTTGCTTCTCATATTGCCGATACCGCAATACGAGTATTGGATGATGCTGATCTTCCCCATCGCTTTGCTCTTGTTCGGATTTATGATGGTACGCAGGGAGCAACTACAGGCATTCAACACAGCACTTGCTACTGTTGTAAGTGTTGCGGTCATATTGCTTTTCAAAGCAATCCCGACGCTCAGAAATTTGGACAACGGATTTTATTATTTGACATTTGCAATAACGGCTTGCTTTGTAACGGACATTGCTGCGCTTTTGTTTGGAAAAGCACTTGGCAAACACAAGCTGTGCCCCAAGATCAGTCCAAAGAAAACGGTCGAGGGAGCGGTTGGTGGCGTGATCTGTACGGTGCTCGTTGCCACGATTGCCGCCGTTTTGTTCGATAAATATGAGATATTACGTTTTGACATGACATCACTCATTATTTGGTCTGTGCTCGTATCTGTCGTAGGACAGTTCGGCGACCTTTGTATGTCTGTAGTTAAGCGTATCGCAGGTGTTAAGGATTTCAGCAATCTTCTGCCCGGTCACGGAGGAATACTTGACCGCTTTGACAGTCATATGTTCGCGGTCGCGTTTACATTGGTCTTTTGCGCCCTCGGAGGCGGATTTATATATTGAGATAACAAGATAACTTATGGGAGAAACAATTTTGAAGGAATACAGAGCAGGTATCGACATCGGCTCCACGACGGTCAAACTCGTGGTACTGGATGCCAAGGACAATATCATATACGGACAGTATCGCCGCCACATGGCGAAAACACAGGAAACACTTGCCTCTCTTTTGGGTGAGGCTATCGAGTGCCTTGGTGACTGTGCCTTGAAAATAAAAATAACAGGCTCGGGCTCGATCAATCTTGCCAAGGCATTGGAAATAGAATTTATACAAGAGGTCGTGGCGGTTGCTACGGCTCTCAAAAAGGTCGCACCGCAGACCGACGTTGCCATTGAGCTTGGTGGCGAGGATGCGAAAATCATCTATTTTACGGGCGGTCTTGAAGAACGTATGAACGGCGTTTGCGCGGGCGGTACGGGCTCGTTCATCGATCAGATGGCGGCACTCTTGCAGACCGATGCCGAAGGACTCAATAAAGCAGCCGAGAATTATAAGGAAATATATCCGATCGCCGCACGTTGCGGTGTGTTTGCCAAGACCGATATTCAGCCGCTTATCAATGAGGGTGCGACCACGGCAGATCTTGCCGCATCTATCTTTCAAGCGGTGGTCAATCAGACTATTTCGGAACTTGCCTGCGGGAAGCCCATACGCGGATGCGTTGCCTTTCTCGGCGGCCCGCTTCACTTTATGCCCGAGCTGAAAAAGGCGTTTATCCGCACCTTGAAACTGACGGATGAAACGACCGTCGATCCCGAAAACTCGCATTTGTTTGCGGCAATGGGCGCGGCTCTTGAAGCCGAGGGAGAATGTGCCATTCCCGCAAGCAAGCTTATGGAAAGACTCTCCGAGGGTGTAAAAATCACCTATGAAATGCCTCGTCTTGAGCCCTTATTTGCGACAAACGAGGAATACGATGCATTCAAGACTCGTCACAAGACGGCAGTGCTGCCCAAGGGGGATCTTTCTACATACAACGGCGATGCCTTTCTTGGTATTGACGCAGGCTCTACCACAACCAAAATGGTCTTGATCGGTGAACGAGGGGAATTACTGTTCTCGTTCTATGCAAATAATAAGGGCGATCCCATCAAAACAGCCAAAGATGCCATCGGCATGCTGAAGGAGAAGATGCACGACGGCGTACATATCGTCCGTTCCTGTTCTACGGGCTACGGTGAGGCACTTCTCAAATCCGCCTTTTCGCTTGACGAGGGAGAGGTGGAGACTATCGCGCATACGACGGCGGCATCCTTCTTTGATAAAGATGTGGATTGCGTCCTCGATATCGGCGGCCAGGATATGAAATGCATCAAGCTCAAAAGCGGAGCGGTGGATACCATATTGCTTAACGAGGCTTGCTCCTCGGGATGCGGTTCGTTCATTGAGAACTTCGCAAATTCGCTTGGCTTTACCGCCGAAGACTTTGCAAAAGAAGCACTGTTTGCCAAAGCTCCCGTTGATCTCGGAACTCGTTGCACCGTTTTTATGAATTCCAACGTCAAACAGGCACAAAAGGAGGGCGCATCCGTTTCGGATATTTCGGCGGGACTTGCGTACTCCGTTATCAAGAACGCACTGTATAAGGTCATCAAGCTCGCCGATGCCAAGGATCTCGGAAAGCATATTGTTGTACAAGGCGGCACCTTTCATAATGAAGCCGTTCTTCGCGCCTTTGAGAAGATCGCCGGAGTCGAAGCTACTTGCCCCGACATTGCGGGGCTTATGGGAGCGTTCGGCGCGGCTCTGATTGCAAAGCAAAATTACCACGGCAAGCCCACCGAGATGCTTTCTCTTGAAGAAATAACCGAACTTACCTATACGGCAACAAGCAGACGTTGCGGCGGATGCTCCAACAACTGTATGCTTACCGTCAATCGCTTCTCAAACGGACAGAGCCATATCACCGGCAACCGTTGCGAGAAAGGAATCGGCAACGTCAGTGGCAGAAAAAAAGCACCGAATATGATGGAATACAAACGCAAGCGTATATTTGATTACGAGCCGCTTGACGAAAAGGATGCGCCGCGCGGAGTGATCGGCATCCCGAGAGTACTGAATATGTACGAAAACTATCCGTTCTGGGCGACCTTCTTCCGCGAGCTTGGCTTCCGCGTCGTGCTTTCGCCGTGGTCAAGCCGAAAAATATACGAGCTCGGTATGGAGTCAATTCCGTCCGAGTCGGAGTGCTATCCCGCAAAGCTCTCTCACGGCCACGTGGAATGGCTGATCGCTCAGGGAATCAAAACCATATTCCACCCGTGCATCTACTACGAGCATAAGGAGATCACCACGGCACAGAATCAATATAACTGCCCCATCGTTGTTTCCTATGCCGAAAACATAAAGAATAACGTCGAGGCCATTACACGCGGTGACGTTCGCTACGTTCGTCCGTTTTTGGCGTTCACTTCGGAAAAGATTGCCGCTGACCGACTGGTTACCATTTGCCGTGAGGAGTGGAATATTCCCGAAAAAGAGGTCAGAGCCGCTGTGCTTGCCGCTTGGCAGGAGCAACAAAGAGCAAGATTTGATATCCGCGCAGAAGGAAAGAGACTACTTTCCGATATGCAGATGAACGGCGGTAGCGGTATTGTACTCGCGGGGCGTCCGTACCATATCGATCCCGAGATCAACCACGGAATCCCCGAGCTGATCGCCTCCTATGGATTTACCGTATTTACAGAGGATAGCCTGCCCGTAGACATCTCGCCCAAGCGTCCCTTGCGTGTGCTTGACCAATGGGTATACCATTCAAGGCTTTATGCTGCCGCTGAATTTGTGAGAAGTCGTGACGATATGGAGCTGATACAGCTCAACTCCTTTGGTTGCGGTCTGGATGCGGTGACTACCGATCAGGTGAATGAGATACTTGAAGCAAGCAATAAGCTCTATACAGTTTTGAAGATCGACGAGGTAAACAATCTCGGCGCAGTGCGTATCCGTATCCGCAGCTTAATTTCTGCCATGCGTATGCGCCGTAAGCAGAATATCAAAGCAGATCCAAAGCCTACTGCCTATCGCCGCACCGAATACACGCAGAAGATGAAGGACGAGAACTATACCATTCTCGCACCTCAAATGCTACCGATCCACTTTGATATCATCGAGCCTGTATTTCACAAGTACGGATATAATCTTGAAATACTGAAAAACGATAACCGCAAGGCAATAGATACAGGGCTGAAATACGTCAATAATGACGCTTGTTTCCCGTCGATCACCATCGTCGGTCAGTTTATGGAAGCAGTCACATCGGGACGTTACAATACCGATAAACTGGCTATCTTTATGACACAAACGGGCGGTTGTTGTCGTGCCTCCAATTACGTGGGACTGATCAGACGAGCCCTTGACAAAGCGGGATATTCGCATATCCCCGTGATCTCATTGAGTATGGGCGGTATTGAGAAAAATGAGGGCTTTCAGATCAATTTCAATATGGTAAAGGATGCCGTATATGCACTCCTTTACGGCGACCTCATTATGCGTTGCCTTTATCGAGTCAGACCGTATGAGCTGACCAAAGGTTCTGCAAACGAACTGAGAGATAAACTCATTAAGAGTTGTATTTCGTCCTTGACTGATAAGAATGACAAGACAAGCTATCGAAAAATGTGCAACACGATCGTGCAGAGCTTTGATACGCTTCCGATCAACGAAGATATGAAAAAGCCTCGCGTCGGCATCGTCGGTGAGATACTCGTAAAATATATGCCGCTTGCCAATAATCACCTTGTAGATCTTCTTGAGCGTGAGGGTGCTGAGGCTGTCGTTCCCGATTTTATCGATTTTGTCAATTACAGTATGTTCAATGCCCGATACAAACGGAAATACTACGGTCGTTCAAGAAAGAGTGTGGTTGCCTCCAATTCGGTTTTGAAGATCGTCAAAAAGCTTCGGGATCCTGCTATTGACGCTTTGAAGAAGAGCCAACGCTTTGACGTTCCCGCACCGATCGAGGAGATTGCCGAAATGACCAAGCCCATTCTGTCGCTCGGCAATCAGTACGGCGAGGGATGGTTCCTCACGGGCGAGATGATAGAGCTGATCACGCACGGAACGCCGAATATCGTATGTATTCAGCCATTTGCCTGTCTGCCAAATCACGTAGTTGGCAAGGGCGTAATCAAAAAGCTCCGTGAAACCTATCCGCAGGCAAACATCGTTGCAGTGGACTACGATCCCGGGGCAAGTGAGGTAAATCAGTTAAACAGAATTAAATTGATGCTTTCCGCCGCAAAGGAGCGGATGTAATACAAGAAAGGAGCTTTGTTAAATTGAGCAAAAAGGGTGTATTGATTGGAACAGGCATCGCCGCCCTCGGCGTTGCGGCAAATGTGGCAGTCTTTCACATGATCACGAAAAGTTTGATAGAGGTTGCCATTACCCGTGACGGTCCCAAGAACATGAAGAAAATGCAGTCGAAACTCAAGAAGTCGCCAAAGACACAGGAATTTCAAAAAGCGATAAATGAGTGTTCCGAGCGGCTTCTGGCAAAGGATATTGCCAAAGTTGAGATCACGAGCCGAGACGGCCTTCGCCTTGTCGGTCATTGGTATCCCTGCGAGAACGCAAAGCGCGTAATCGTTGCCATGCACGGATGGCGTTCTGCGTGGCATATGGACTTTGGAATGATTGCTGACTTTTGGCATAACGAAGGATGCAGCATTCTGTTTGCCGAGCAAAGAGCCCAGAATAACAGCGAGGGCAAATATATAACCTTTGGTCATATGGAGCGTTACGATTGTCTTGACTGGGTGAAGTGGGTCAATAAGCATACAGAAAGCAATTGTCCTATTTATCTTGCCGGCATATCTATGGGGGCTTCCACCGTTCTGATGACGGCGGGACTTGATCTACCCAAAAACGTAAAGGGTGTCATTGCCGATTGCGGTTTTACGTCCGCTTACGATGAATGGCGTTACGTGGTCAAAGATAATATGAAGCTTTCGTACGGACTACGCGGACTGATGATCGACCGCATTTGCCAAAAGAAGATCAATGCCAACTCCAAGAATATCACTACGATCACGGCAATGCAGAAAACGCAGATTCCTATCCTGTTCATTCACGGCACGGATGATAAATTCGTTCCCGCAAGAATGACGTATGAAAACTATAAATCTTGCAATGCCCCCAAAGAGCTTTTGATCGTTCCCGGTGCTATTCATGGTCAAAGCTACTATCTGGAAAAAGAAAAGTATGAAGCAGTAACAAAGAAATTTTGGGAGAAGTATCAATAACTGCACCATTTCCATTTAGAGTGGTTCATTGTATTACTCCATAAACAACAACATCAGCCAAACCAAAAGGACGAAACTCCACAATTTGGAATTTCGTCCTTCTATTTTTAATTGTTTTTGTTAGCGATTAAATTAGACCTTGACATCACTTCTTCTGTGCCTCAAGCTCACGGCGGCGGCGCATCATTTCCTTCATACGGAGTTCGGTATTGAGGATCTTTTTGCGCAGGCGGATGGACTTGGGTGTGACCTCGATGAGGTCATCATCGGTGATATATTCGATCGCTTCTTCCAAGGTAAAGATCTTGGCAGGCGTGAGAAGGAGCTTTTCGTCCGCACCCGCGGAACGGATGGCGGTAAGCTGCTTCTTTTTGCAGGGATTGACGGCAATGTCATCGTTTTTCGGGTTTTCACCAACGATCATACCCTCGTATACCTGCGTTTGAGGGCCGACAAAGAGCTGTCCGCGCTCCTGTGTATTGTAGAGGCCGTAACGGGTTGTCTCTCCTGCCTCGGATGCGATGAGAGAGCCTGTGAACTTCATAGCAACCTCTCCGCGGTAGGGTGCGTAACCATCGAAGATGGTGTTGATAACGCCCTCGCCGTGGGTGGCGGTCAGGAACTCGGAACGATAGCCGAACAGACAACGGGACGGAATAGAATATTCCACGCGTGTGCGGCTTCCAACAGGGTTCATCGAAAGCAGATCACCTTTGCGTTGGCTGAGCTTTTCGACAACAACGCCGACGTAATCCATAGGAACGTCAAGAGTCACGCGCTCCATAGGCTCGCACTTTTGACCGTCGATCTCTTTGTAAAGCACACGGGGATTGGAGCAAGCAAGCTCAAAGCCCTCGCGGCGCATAGTTTCAAGCAGGATGGAAAGGTGCATCTCGCCTCTTCCCGCAACGCGGAACTCGTCGGTGGTGTCACCGTCGGAAACGCGCAGAGAAACGTCCTTGAGCAGCTCGCGATAGAGTCTGTCACGCAGCTGACGCGAGGTCACGAATTTACCCTCTTTGCCTGCCAAGGGGCTGTTGTTGACCATGAAGGTCATTTCCATGGTAGGCTCGGAGACCTTAACGAATTCGAGAGGCTCGGGACGAGCAACAGTGGTCAGCGTGTCACCAATGGTGATGTCACCCGCACCGGAGAAGCAAACGATATCTCCAACGGTTGCGTGCTCAACAGGCTGACGAACAAGACCGTCGATCTGATAGAGAGAGACGACCTTGGTCTTTTTGATCGTACCGGGAGTGTGATAGTTGCAAATAGCAACCTCTTGACCAACGCGAATGTTGCCGCGCTCGATGCGACCAATACCGATACGTCCAACGTAATCGTTGTAGTCGATGGAAGAAACGAGGAGCTGAAGATCGCCTGTTTCGTCTCCCTCGGGAGCAGGCATATATTTGACGATCTTTTCAAACAGAGGTGTCAGATCGGTGCCGGAAACGTCGGGATCCTCGGTAGCCGTGCCGGAACGACCCGAGCAGTACATCATGGGGCTATCGAGCTGTTCGTCGTTTGCGCCAAGATCCATCAAAAGCTCGAGGATCTCGTCCTCAACCTCGCCAAGGCGTGCGTCGGGCTTGTCTATTTTGTTGATGCAAACAATTACGCGGTGGTTGAGCTCCAATGCCTTTTGCAGAACGAAACGCGTTTGGGGCATAGGACCTTCGGCGGCGTCAACCAAAAGGATAACACCATTTACCATCTTCAGGATTCTCTCAACCTCGCCACCAAAGTCGGCGTGGCCGGGGGTGTCGATGATGTTGATCTTGATATCCTTATAGTGAACGGCAGTATTCTTTGCCAAAATGGTAATGCCGCGCTCTTTTTCAAGGTCGCCCGAGTCCATTACGCGGGTAACGGTCTCTTGGTTCTCGCGGTAGATGCCGCCCTGCTTGAGGAGTCCGTCTACCAATGTCGTCTTACCGTGGTCAACGTGCGCAATGATCGCTACGTTTCTCAAATCTTCTCTAATCACTTTTCAAATTCTCCATATTCGTCCAAAAATTTTGAAAAAACCAACCAAATATATATTATACCACAAAAACCGCCCTTTGAAAACCCCTATTACATACATTTTTTGAAAAAATGTAATACTTTGTTTTGTAGGAGTTGACAAAAAGGGGGGGAAGAAATCCAAGAGACAAAAGTCTCTAACACATACAGTGGGTTTGTTGCACTTAAATTCGTTAGAGGCGGGGCGTCGAGGACGTCGCCCCCTACAAAAGTAGTTTTCCCTTGTATTGCTTTTGCTGCTTTTTTGGATTTTAAGAACTAAGACAATAGAAAGCCAAAGGCAAACATTCTTCGTAGGGGGCGACGTCCTCGACGCCCCGAAAAAATAAAAAATTCCACGAATAAAAAAGCCCGAGGATTTTGTCCTCGGGCGGGTGGTTATTCGGTGATTACTTTTATTCAACCTTCTTTGCTTTTTGAATGTCATTGTACATCTTTTCATACATTTCAAGCATCTTGAGAAGTGTCAGCTCTCTCGTATAAAAAACATTGCAAATTTCGGAAATTTGCTCACAGGAATCCTCAACGTTTTCACTCTCGAACGCTGAAAGCGCATCCCCAAGGCGATGCAAAGATGTTTGACTGTTTTCGGTAAGCTGCTTTTGCAGAATGGTAATCTGTGTGAAGATTTCCTTTACGGTCAATTCGTTTGTATTATTAGTCATTTTTTCTTCCTCCAAAATTTTATCCGGAGGACACGCAAGGCATATTTTATTTTCGTCTACGAAGCGTGCCCTGCCGTTTTTTACAAGACCTTTTGCCCGTTTTGGGTAGGTCGCCTCATATTCATTTCCTTGCTCATCTACTACAATAATGTTTTTTTCGATGGGTGTCACCCCCTTATAGCGATATGCAATTATTTTTGTGATGCCGTTTTTTGTTATGGGTGCCGTCCCCCTCACGCGTTCATTATACCATATTGTGGGAAAGTTGTCAAGAGGGGGGCTGATTTTTTATTCACGATAACCTTTTGTTTTCGGGACGTCGAAGGCGCCGTCCCCTACGGGGTGAAATTTCTTTTGAAACAAAAGCAATAGAATTTTGCATTTGAGATTTTGTAACAAAAAGAAAAAACATCGGTAGGGGACGGCGCCTTCGACGTCCCGAGAAAACGAGAAAATTTCTGCAAATAAAAACGGGCGACCAATGGTCGCCCCATATTTGTTGTTTTATTTCGCGTTTTTGTGTGCATAAAACGAGGAACGGATGCTGGTCAGGAGAAATTTCGCAAGACAAGGCGTAAGGGCGCGAATAAGATGAAGCCGTAGTTACCTACGGCGATTCGCATGAGCCGCCCGACAACGCAGTATTGCGGAATTTATACGAGCAGCATCGCATCTCCAAAGCTGAAGAAGCGGTAACGCTCCTTTACCGCCGTCTCATACGCCTCCATCACCCTCTCCTTATTATAAAACGCAGAGACGAGCATCAAAAGGGTGCTCTCGGGCAGATGGAAGTTGGTGATCAGCGCGTCAACTGCCTTGAATTTGTAGCCCGGGTAAATGAAAATACCGGTGTCACCGCTCATCGCAGGAATGGTTCCGTCCTCGCGCGCAACGCTCTCGATAGTGCGACAAGAGGTCGTACCAACGCAGATGAGACGTCCGCCTGCGGCTTTGCATTCGTTGATGATGCGTGCGCTTTCTTCGGGAACCGAGAAAAACTCGGTGTGCATAACGTGGTCGGTGATGTTTTCTTCCTTAACAGGACGGAATGTTCCAAGACCAACGTGCAACATTACGGGGGCAATTTTGACTCCCTTTTCGCGGATACGTGTGAGGAGCTCGGGGGTGAAATGCAGTCCTGCGGTGGGAGCCGCCGCCGAGCCTTCCTCACGCGCGTAGACCGTTTGGTAGCGGCTATTGTCCGCAAGTCTTTCGGTGATGTAGGGCGGCAGGGGCATCAGACCTACAACACTTAATACATCGTAAATGTTAGCGTATTTTTCTTTGTCGTAGGTGAAATGAATGAGGCGGTTGCCTTCCTCGATAATGTCCTTGACCTCGCCCAGAAGCATCCCCTCGCCAAATACCAGCTTCATTCCAATGCGCGCGCGCTTGCCGGGCTTGACCAAGCATTCCCAAGTATCCAATTCGTGCTGACGGAGCAGGAGCAACTCGATGAGTGCCTCTTCCCTTCCCTCAACGTGTCCGTACACGCGTGCGGGAATGACCTTGGAGTCGTTAATGACAAGCACGTCACCCTCGCAGAGATAATCGAGGATGTCGTAAAAATGACGGTGCGTGATGCTTTCTTCTTTTCTATTCAGCACCATCAGGCGCGAGGTGTCGCGCTGTTCCATCGGGTGCTGGGCGATCAGCTCTTGAGGCAGATCGTAATAAAAATCCGCCGTGCGCAGATCTGTCTCGGGCAACGAATTTTTGATAGCGTCTCTCATAAAAATCTAAAAATCCTTCTTTTGTAAATTCGCAAATTGACTCGCGGTTCATATACTGTAAATGTCCGCAATCATACATTGATATTATTATACATCAAAACAAATTGTTTTGCAACTGTTTTTTGTTTTTTGCGGGAGAACCTTTTTGAGAAAAAGGTTCTCCCGCACCCTCTCCAAAAACTTCTCTAACAAAATTACCAAAACAGACTCGTCAGTTTACAAACAGACGGTCGGCGCGAGGTGAAACCTCGCTTTTGCTCTCGCTAGCGGCTAGGTAGCAAAGCGGCGTGAGCGTAATGAATGACAGTCCGGTGGACTGTCAGAACGCGAACGTGACCGAGCCGCAGCGAGACCCTCCAAGACCCTATCCGCTCAGAGAATTGTTTACCTGTGGCAATGAAATTGAAAGGAGAATTCCTTTATGAGCATTGAAAAACAAACCATATTTAAGGGTGTGGCTACTGCGCTGATCACGCCTTTTTACAAGGGAGAAATTGATTATGAATCTCTGCAAACCTTGATTGAGATGCAAATTGACGCCGGCGTTGGCGCGATCCTTTTGGCGGGCACGACGGGGGAAAGCCCTACGTTGTCTGTTCGCGAGCACGCCGAATTGGTCTCGTTTGCCGCTCGGCAAATCGGGGGACGTTTGCCGCTTTTGGCGGGATGCGGCTCCAACTGTACCGCGCACGCGTGTGAATTGGCGGTAGCGGTTGCGGAAAGTGGCGCGGATGCTCTTTTGGCAGTCACGCCCTATTATAACCGAACCAACGACCGCGGCATTGTGGCGCACTATCACGCGTTGGCGGATGCCACCCAAAAACCGCTCATTCTTTACAATGTTCCGGCACGTACGGGATTTTCGATGACACTCGCCCACTATCGCGAGCTTGCCGAGCACCCAAGCATCGTAGCGGTGAAAGAGGCTTCGCCCGACCTCTCACTCCTCGCCTCTCTGTGCGGTGAGTGCTCCTCAAAGCTCGACGTTTACACGGGCAACGACCACCACACGGTCTCCGCTATGCGTCTGGGCGCATCGGGGGTAATATCGGTCTATTCCAACGTCGCTCCGCGAAAGATGACAGAGATCTGCCGCCTCTGTACCTCGGGGGATTGGAAGCTTGCTTATCAGCGCCAAAAACAAGCGCTCCCCGCGATGCAAGCGCTGTTTTGGGAGACCAATCCCATCCCCGTCAAGCACGTGATGGCGGGAATGGGGCTCTGCCACGAGGAATACCGCTTACCCCTCTCTCCACCTGCTTCCGACACCGCTCGACGCTTGGGTGAGCTGTTTGACGTGTAATTTTGGTGATATCCGCTTACAAAAAAGTTTTTCCAAGTGTGATTTTTTTGCAAAAAAGCAGTTGACAAGTTGCATATTCTGTATTATAATAATTGCATAGAAATGCGTTTTTTGCAAAAATCGCCCTTTTGGGGCGGCAAAGGTTGCAGCATTGCTCCCAAAATCTTGCAAAAAGTGCCCAAAAGGAGGAAAACCTATTATGAGCATTCAAAACGAATATTTGAAGAAAGTATTGGCTGACGTTATCGCACGTAATCCCGGCGAGAGCGAGTTCCACCAGACTGTTAGCGAGGTTCTTGAATCCCTCGAGCCCGTTGTGGAGCAAAGCCCCATCTATATTGAGCGCGGCATCATCGATATGATGGTCGAGCCCGAAAGAATCATCAAGTTCCGCGTTCCGTGGGTAGACGATAACGGTAAGGTTCAGGTCAACCGCGGCTTCCGCGTTCAGTTCAACAGCGCTATCGGTCCTTACAAGGGCGGTCTGCGCTTCCATCCCTCTGTAAACGAGAGCATTATCAAGTTCCTCGGCTTTGAGCAGACCTTCAAGAACTCCCTGACAGGTCTCCCTATGGGCGGCGGTAAGGGCGGCTCCGACTTTGACCCCAAGGGTAAGTCTGACGGAGAGGTTATGCGCTTCTGCCAGAGCTTTATGACCGAGCTGCAAAAGTACATCGGCCCCGATACCGACGTTCCCGCAGGTGACATCGGCGTAGGTGCTCGCGAGATCGGTTATCTGTTTGGTCAATACAAGAGACTGCGCGATGAGTTCACCGGCGTGCTGACCGGTAAGGGACGCTCCTACGGCGGCTCTCTCATTCGCCCCGAGGCTACCGGCTTTGGCGCAGTTTATTACACTGCCGAGATGCTCAAGACCTACGGCGAAGAGATCAAGGGCAAGACCTTTGCGATCTCCGGCTTCGGTAACGTTGCTTGGGGTACCGTTATCAAGGTCAACGAGCTGGGCGGCAAAGTTGTTACCATCTCCGGCCCCGACGGTTACGTTTACGATAAAGACGGTGTTTCCACCCAAGAAAAGATCGACTACCTGCTGGAAATGCGCGCATCCTGCCGCAACCGCGTAGAGGATTATGCGGATAAGTTTGGTGTTCCCTTCTTTGCAGGTCAAAAGCCTTGGGGCGAAAAGGTTGACGTCATTATGCCCTGCGCTACGCAGAACGAAGTCAACATTGACGACGCCAAGAAGATGGTTGCAAACGGACTCAAGTACTACGTTGAGGTCTCCAATATGCCTACCACCA
>JAZNZC010000065.1:0-20032 GCA_045594745.1 Eubacteriales bacterium | reverse complement strand
AGCTCGCGGCACATAATGGCGGCGGCAGGCGTTTCGATCATAATGCCGACCTCCAGATCCTTGTCGTACACTTCTCCGCGAGACGAGAGCGTTTGCATACACTCGGCAATGAGCTCGCGGCAGGCACGAACCTCATCGACGCTGACGATCATCGGCAGCATCAAGGCGACCTTCCCGTGTGCGGATGCGCGCAGAATAGCGCGTATCTGCTCACAAAAAAGGGTGCGTTCACGCAAGCAAAGGCGCACTCCACGCAAGCCGAGTGCGGGATTTTCCTCGCGTGGCAGAGCGAGATAGGAGACCTGCTTGTCCGCTCCTATGTCCAGCGTGCGAATGACCACACGCCGCCCCTGCATCTGCTCGGCGACCGCGCGGTAGCTTTGATAGAGCTGTTCCTCGTCGGGTTCCCGATCGAGCGAAAGATATAAAAATTCGCTCCGTAAAAGTCCGATACCGTCAGCACCACCCGAAAGCACCGAATCGATCTCCTCTTCTCCACCCACATTGGCGTAAATGAGGACGCGGTGTCCGCCCTTTGTTGTGGCAGGCTGATTCATCAGCGTATGCAAAACACGCTCGCGTTCCAATGCCATCTCAGCGTTTTTGGCGCAACGTGTAGCAAAACGCTCCTGTTCTTCCTCGCTCGGCGAGAGCGTAAGCGTTCCTGCAGCGGCATCAAGAAGCGCGACCGTGCCGTCGTAAACATCGGAGATCTCTCCCACGCAAACAAGTGCAGGGATGCCCATGGCGCGTGCCAGAATAGCGGTGTGCGAGTTTGGAGAGCCCTCGAACGTAACAAATCCCAACAGCGTGGCACGATCCAATCCCACCGTTTGCGAGGGCGTCAAGTCACGCGCTACAAGGATATAAGGCTCACTTGTTGGATGTGTCGCAGATTCGTTTTTGCCCGATAGGTGCGAGATAAGCTGTGAACAAATGTCTCCAATGTCCGCCGCGCGCGCAGAGAGGTAAGAGTCATTCAGAGCGGCAAGCTCGCTTGAGAGTTCATCTCCCGCAGATCGCACAGCCGCCTCGGCAGAGAGACCGCACGCCAGAGAAAGCTCTATCCGCTCCAACATATCCTCGTCCTCGAGGAGCATTGCGTGAATGGCGAAGATCTCGGCGGCATCTGCTCCGATCTGTTCCTCGGCTGTTTTTTGCAAATTCGCAATCGAATGCTTTACGCCCTCGATAGCATCGTAAAGACGTGTGCGCTCTTCCTCGATTCCGCGCCCCTTTGTGTCCTCGAATTGACCGGATGTGTGCAAAAAGCGCAGTTTGCCAACGGCACACCGCTCCCCGATGCCCGTGCCGTGCAGAATTTTAGTTTTCGATTGTTTCATCATTGGCGATCGCCCCCGTGGGATTCCATTGCGTGCGGCAAAAATGCTCAAGTTCAAGGGCGGCTTTTTCCTCGTCCTCGCCCGTGATGGAAAAATGCAAGGTCGTGCCAAGAACCGCGCCCAGCATCATCAGTGAGATCAGACGCTTGGCGTCAGCCGTTTTTCCGTTTGCTTTGACGCTGATACCCGAAGCGAACTTTTTTGCAGTCGCCGCAAGTCTGCCCGCAGGACGCGCGTGCATACCGTCCTTATCCACAATGGTATAGGTAAATTCTTTCATATTGCCTCTCCTGTTCGAGCGATTGCGCTTTGACAACCGCCGATTTTTGCCTTTGCTTCTATTTTGCCGAGTTGTGCACAGATTATACCGTTTTTTCAAAATCGTATTTTTTGTGCAGTCGACCAAAACATCTTGACAACATCATACTCTTTTGATATACTTGAATACAGAAAAACAAAAAAATAAGGAGTGTGCGTATGACAGAAATTCAAGCCTATCTGTTTTCTTTGCAGGATGAGGACTATCGCACCTTTCAATGCCGCTTAATGCCCACTGTGGATGTCGAAACAGTGATTGGTGTCCGCACACCTCTTGTGCGCAAATACGCCAAGGAAATGGTCGGCAGCGCGGCGGCAGAGGACTTTTTACAAGCCTTGCCGCACCAATATTATGAGGAAAACAATCTGCACGCGTTCCTTGTTGAGGAAATAAAAGACTTCGACGCTTGTGTTGCAGCTCTCGATGCATTCTTACCATACGTCGACAACTGGGCGACTTGCGACTCGATGAACCCCAAAATTTTGGGCAAACACAAAGAGCGTCTGCTCGATGCCATTGAAAATTGGCTCTCCTCACCTGACACGTATGCTGTTCGCTTTGGTATCAAAATGCTTATGACGTGGTTTTTGGATGCCTATTTTTCGCCTCTTTATCTCGAAAAAGTGGCGTCTGTACACTCCGAGGAATATTACATCAAAATGATGGTCAGTTGGTATTTTGCTACCGCACTTGCCAAACAATACAAAGCAACACTCCCCTATTTAGAAAAGCACCGACTATCTCCGTGGATCCACGCCAAGACTGTGCAAAAAGCCATCGAAAGCTATCGGCTGACAAAAGAACAGAAAGTATATTTAAGGACGTTATAAACACAAAAGCAGGGACTACCTTGACCAAGATAGTCCCTGCTTTTTGTATTTTCACTCAACGATAATAAACATAAAAAACGATAATGGTGCGTTCCTTGCCGCCGTGCTCGAGGTCGGGAGCGGTGATGACCACGCCGTCCTTGGAGAGTAGCTCCCACGCTTGCATCTGTTCGATCTTGCAACGAAAGACAACATCGGCAGAAGCAAACACGATGAGCTCGTCGTCGCGGATATTGAGTCCGCCATTGCGACCGATGACCTCGTCCACGCCGTCTCTCTTTTCGGTTACGTAACGGATGTGGTGGTTTGCCATTTGCTTTGCCATCTCCCAGCGGTATGCTTTGCTGTTGGGGTCTTTTTTGCGGGAAAAGAGTTTGAACATAGTCTATCTCCTTTTATCTTTCAATCATCAAAACGCGACTTCCTTATCCCCTACCAAAAACGCCTTTGCCGCAAGATATTCTTCACGCAGGCGCTTCGCTTCGGGAGATGCGGGGTCGAAATTGCGACGCCTCAGCGCGCGTAGCATCACGTTTTTGGGTGTTTCCTCGGGGTCGATCAATTCAAGAGCACACACAGAGTAGCCGCAAGCCTCAAGACGCGCAAGACGCAGAGCATCGGTTGCGGCATCGCACAGCTTCTGACGTAGCATAGAATGCTTTGCAATAAAGGAAAGCGTTTGGCACTCGAGCGTGTGGTTCATTTGGTGGTGACAGCAGGGCGTGGAAAGAATAACGTCCGCCTGCCACTCGGTCGCCTTATTCAAAACAAAATCGGTGGCGATGTCGCAGGCGTGCAGAGAGATCACCAGATGCACGTGCTCGTCACATTCGTATTTATTGACGTCGCCGCAAAGAAATTCCAAACCATCAAAATTCAGTTTTTTTGCGACCTCGTTACAATACGCCACAACATCGGGCTTGAGGTCAACGCCGGTCATGTGGACGTCGCGCCCCAGCACCACAGTAAAATAGTGATACGCCGCAAAGGAAAGATAGCTTTTTCCGCAACACAAATCGCAAATGCGGAGCGTTCCCGTGGTGGGGAGATGCCCGATGCAATCGCGGATAAGCTCTAAAAATCGGTTGATCTGACGAAACTTGGATTGCCGTTTGTCGCGCACACGACCGCTTTCATCGCTGACATCCAAAAGCTTGAGAAAGGGCTCGTTGCCCGAAAGAATGTAGTTCTTCTCTCTGTTGTTGCTCTCGATCTTGGCACACGGGGCATCATTTTGCGAGAGCGCTCGCAAGAGCTTATCACCGCCAATGAGCGTGACCTTGCCCTTCTTTGAAGAACGCAATTCGGCATCTCCCTGCGTGGTAATGAGATTGATCTGCGCCCAAGCGGATGCGATCTCGCAAAGGCGTGAGATATCGTCGATCGAAATATTTTCGTGCAGTGCTTTGTTATCGGCACGCATCGTCTCGGCTTGCAAAACGGTCTTTCCGCCTACACGGCGCAGAGTTAATGTGCATTTGACGTTTGCGCTATCCTCGGGCTTGGAAAGTACCGCTTTTTTCAAGCTCCCCTTTTCTGCCGCCGCCGAGATCAATTCAACGATTTTTTGGTATGCCTCATTCATCGTCCGCATCCTCGGCTTTCTTCTTTTTTAGGTAGGTGCTGATATAGAATTTTTCTTCCTCGCCATCTTGCACGCGGCGGAAATCCGGCCAATGCACAAACAGCAAAACACCGGTTACAAACACCGCCATTGCCAACTGCAAGCCGTCGTTGGCAAAGCTTCTGACAAACATAGCGAACAACAGTGTAATGGCAACGGATCCGAACGCCACCAGCTTGGAGGCGATCACAGCAAGCAGGAAAACGACTACCAACAGTAGAGCAACAATGGGATTTAGCGCCGCGGCGGCGCCAATCATTGTGACAATGCCCTTGCCCCCCGACATACGGTGAAAAACAGGAAAGAGATTGCCAAACACAACCATAAACAAAGCAAGTCCCGCCCCGTTGGCTTCCCAAATCAATCTGCCGACCCAAATGGCTGCAAAGCCGATGAAAAACTCGCATACGGCATTCACCAAAGCCATTTTGGTGCCAAAGGAAAGCAACATATTATAGGTGGATGCTTTCTTTTTGCCTACGGTGCGAATATCGGTACCGCAGACACGACGTGAAATGAGAATGGCGGGAGAGATGCTGCCAAGCAAATACGGAATGGCAATGCACAAAATTGCCCCCACAATGTTTGCGGCAATACTGCCCTCCACCGAAAGGCCAAAATGTGTGATCACCCAGTCGACCACATTCCAAAATTTTGTAATCACCGGAGTTTCCCCCGCGGCGGTTAAAAAAACGTTCATGTCTCCTCCATCAGAAGAGCTCGATGAGTTCCTTCGGGCTCTTGGTAAAATTACGAATACTACCATCGTTGCAAACGGCGACCATATCCTCAATGCGGCAACCGTATTTACCCTCGATGTAGATACCGGGTTCAAAGGTGACAACGTGTCCGCGCTCCAAAACGCTTTCCTTATCAGCCTTGGGAGAAAGTCGCGGTTCTTCGTGAATGAACATTCCCACACCGTGACCCAAAGAGTGCCCGAAGCACCCCTTGTAGCCCGCACCGTGAATGATGTTGCGTGCGGCGGTATCAAGCGCGTAGCAGGAAACTCCCTCGGCGGCTGCCTCAAGCGCGACCGTTTGCGCCAGCAGAACGGTGTTATAGACCTTTTTGATCTCCTCATCTGCGCGACCGAGAACAATGGTACGTGTCATATCCGAGCAATAGCCGTCAACGCGTGCGCCAAAGTCCATTGTCAAAAAGCCTTTTTCCAATTTGACAGGGCGCGGCACACCGTGCGGACGGGAAGAATTGGTTCCCGACACTGCAATGGTATCAAACGCCAAGCCCTGTGCTCCCTGACGGCGCATATACATTTCCAATTCAAGCGCCACGTCGATCTCGGTCATCTCGGGTGTGAGCACCTTGAGAATGTGTGCAAAGGCAGCATCGGTAACGCTTTGTGCACGTGCAATAGCTTCGAGCTCCTCGTCGCTCTTGTGCAAGCGCAGACGTGTCAGGAGCGCAGATGCACCACCCGCAAGGGTGATGCCCACAAACAGATTGCGGTACCTCTCATACGATGCAAAGGAAAGGTTATCTTCCTCAATGATCACGCGCGCACAGCTGTGCTCATTCAAAAGGTTACGGATAGCATCGGTCGCTCCCTTTTCGGGGGTGAGTATCTGCATATCTCGGCAAGCCTTCTCCTTTGCCGCTTCCACATAACGGAAGTCGGTCAAAAGGTAAGCATCCTTTTGCAAGACCAGAACGGCACCGTCGTCAAACGCAAACCCCGAAAGATATTGCTGATTGAGTGGATCGGTAACAATGGCGGCATCATAGCCGTTTTCTATCAATAATGCTTGAAATTTTTTCAAATTTGACATATTCAAATCCTCTTTTCTGATTTTCCCTTTCATTATATCACAAATTCGGCAAAAAGTATAGTCCTTGCAAAAAAATTTTTCGCTTCTCTTTTGCGACAAATTTATCGGGAGCGATGCGGTATAATAGGAGTAACACAAAAGGAGGGGTGCTTATGGAACAAGAGGTTTACGTTGACCTGTATTTTCTCATCAATACCTGTATGAATTTGCTGACGCTGATGATCACGGCAACGCTTCTCCACCGCAAGGTCAGCCGTATCCGCGCGTGGCTCTCCGCAGCCGCAGGAGGGCTTTGGGCGGTGATGGCGCTCTTTTCGGGCGTGGAAGGCTTTCTCGGTCTTCTCTGCGACGGTGCCGTGATCTTTTTGATGTGCGCCGCTGTGTTCGCTACGCGAAAAGCTTCCTTTTCGGCACTTTTGAAATGCACGGTGGTGGGCGTTCTTACATCTATGATACTCGGCGGTGTGATGACCGCGCTCTATGCCCTCTTCAACCGCATCCAATTCCCTCTTGGAGACACGCAAGAGAACGGCAGCTCCATCCTCATCTTCGCTCTGATCGCAGCTCTTGCAGGACTTGCTACCGTGCAGGGCGGACGCTTTCTCGGCCTTTCCAAAAAATCCGAGTACGTAACCGTAACCGCCGAGCTGTTTGGCAAAACAGTCACCTTGCGCGCAATGGTAGACACGGGAAACCGTCTGCGCGAGCCAATTAGCGGCCGTAGCGTCATTGTAGCGGATAGGACACGTATTCTTGAGGCTCTGCCCTCATCGCTCTCTGCGGCGCTCGAAAGCCCCTCTGCCGAGAGGTGGCTCTCCGACGAACGCTATGCAACACGTATTCGACTTGTCCCTACAAATACCGCAACAGGAACGGGGATGCTACCTGCCATTCTGCCCGATCGATTGACGCTGACCGATGGCAAAGAAACATACCCCGCCGATTATCTGATCGCGCCCGCGCCAATGGAGAGTGCCTCCGACTTTGACGCCGTGATCGCGATGCATTGATACACCACAGGAGGTTTTCCCATGACTTGGTTCACACGCTTACGGCACAAGATCGCCGCTCTGTTTTGCAAACAACCAAAAGATCTTTTCTACATCAACGGCCCCGACACGCTCCCCTCTCCACTTTCCGCCGAGGAAGAGGCGGCTTGCATCGAGCATATCGACGAGGATGACGTTCGTGCACGCCTTGTGGAGCACAATCTGCGCCTGGTGGTCTACGTTGCCAAAAAATTCGAGAATGTTGGCACGGGCATTGAAGATCTCATCTCCATTGGAACGGTGGGGCTGATCAAAGCCATCAACACCTTTCGTGCCGATAAAAGCATCAAGCTTGCCACCTATGCTTCACGCTGTATTGAAAACGAGATCCTGATGTATATTCGCAAAAACAATTCGCAGCGCACCGCTATCTCTATCGACGAGCCGCTCAACACCGCTTGGGACGGCAACGAGCTCCTCCTCTCCGATGTGCTGGGGAGTGAGGAAGAAAGCATCTCCTATGAACTCGAGCAACGCGAGGAGCGACAAATGGTTCGCGATGCCGTTGGATCTCTGTCCCCGCGGGAGCGCGAGCTCATCGAGCTGCGATACGGGATGCGCACCGGCAGAGAAATGACGCAAAAAGAAGTTGCCGATCTGCTCGGCATTTCGCAATCATACATCTCTCGCTTGGAAAAGCGGATCTTGGCAAACTTGCGAGAAGCCCTCGCTGATAAAATATAGAAAAACCGCTCATCTGTAATCCAGATGAGCGGTTTTCCCTAAATAACCTTATGTAGAGATTATTAGATGATAGGTCTCAGAGCATCGATAACGTCGTTAGCGAGATCCTTAACGAACTGAAGGATGCCAAGATGCAGAACGAACTCGAGAACTGCCAATACAGCTGCTACGATGAGAGCGATAAGCAGACCGCAGAAGTAGGAACGAGCAAAGCCACGACCGTTGCGGTTCTTAGAGCCGATTGCAGTAAACAGTACGCACAACCAACCGATTACGGGAATAGCGTACAGAACAGCGCGCCAGAAATAGCCCCAACCGGAGATAGGTCTGTAGGACTTCGGCAGATGCTTTTCGATCTGCTTCAGTTGCTTTCTCTTGGAGATCTTCTTAACCTTAACCTTGTTCTTTTTCATAATTTTTTCACCCTTTCCTCTGACTATGTCAGAATAATTACACTAATAGATTACCACTTTTTTTATCGTTTGTCAAGGGGTATTTTACTTTTTCTTGAAAAATATTTTATTTTTTCTAATAGCGTTCAGTTACTTTTCACAAAAAATTCAAATTGAGACAAAAAAAGCGAAAAAACGGCGCGAAAAAGTATGCGGAGGGACATCCGTCTCCTCCGCATACTTTTGCTTCTTCAGCTAAAATGCCGTGCAATATGTACTTCCCTTTTTCGCTTTTGGTCAACCCCAAGGCAAGGCAGAAGCCCCGACTCAGATCAAACCGAGGGCAAAGCCTGCCGCAGCGATAGCTGCAACGATGGCTGCAAGCAACAGAGCGCAGAAATAAGAGCGAGCAAAGCTGCGACCGTGACGGCTCTTGCCTGCGATTGCGTGCACCAAAAGGAAGATCCAACCGATTACGGGGATCGCATACAAAACAGAGCGCCAAAAATAGTTCCAAGGAGAGAGCGGTCTGTAAGCCTTCGGCAGAAGCATATCAGATGCTTTTGTGTTGATTTTGTTTTTCATTTTTTCACCCCTTCTTCGGCCATAGCCGAAACATTACAAATGTTGCACTTATAGCATACCACTTTTTTCTTTTTTTGACAAGGGCTTTTTGTAATATTTTTGTCTTTTTTCAAAAAAAAAGCATACTGCATATCAAAAAACGCCCTAAGATCAGAGGGTGTAGCTCATATAAGCTACACCGTCAAGACTCTTCCAAGTCAGGTGTCCATCCTCGAGAATGAGATAAGAGTGTGGGCTGTTTTCCTTGGGAATAGAGACAGAACCGGGATTGATATAGAGATAATCCTCGTGCTCCACGCATTTTGGAACGTGCGTGTGTCCGTGCAAAAGGATATCTCCCTTTTGTAGCGGGGGGAGCTTATTCTCGTTGTAGACGTGTCCGTGCGTAGCATAGATAACGCGCTCCCCCGCGCAGAGAATAGCGTAGTCGGCAAGCACCGGAAAGTCCAACACCATTTGATCGACCTCGGTATCGCAATTTCCGCGTACGCAAAGAAGTTTTTCTTTGATACCGTTCAGCATTTCGATAACTTCCTTGGGTGCATAATCGCGAGGCAGATCGTTGCGCGGACCGTGATAGAGCACGTCGCCGAGAAGCATCAATCTATTCGCGCCCTCGCGCGCAAACGCCGCCAAAAGTTCGCGGCAATAATACGCCGAACCGTGAATATCCGATGCGATCATCCATTTCATATTTTAAGTCTCCTTTCGAGAGAGAAACTTTTACAAAAATACAGTGTGACATAAGGGCTAGGCAGATTTAGGTGAGAATCGTCGATCGCAAGGCGTGAGGCGTACAAAGGTACGTCAAGCCTTGTGAGCGGCGATAGAAAAAGTCCATAATAATTGGAGAATTTCGCAGAAATTCAACCTATTATCCCACTTGTGTTTTTGTAAATTGGAGAGAATTTTTCCTTTTTGATGGTGGACTTTTTCGGTCTCGCCAAATATGACAGCCCTAATTCTTCAAACTGTGGATCGGTGCGGGAATCCTTCCCCCACGACCTATGAATTTTGCAGAAGAATAGGTGTTGATAGACATAATGGGCGCGGTTCCCAAAAGTCCACCAAACTCCACACTCTCGCCTGCTTTTTTGCCGTATGCCGGAATGAGACGCACCGCCGTAGTCTTGGTGTTGACAACGCCAATGGAAATCTCATCGGCAATGATGCCATCGATGACGTCCTCAGGAGTGTCACCGGGAACGGCGATCATATCAAGACCAACCGAGCAGACAGCCGTCATAGCCTCAAGCTTCTCCAAGGAGAGTGCTCCGCGCTCGACTGCGGCGATCATGCCCGCATCCTCGGAAACAGGGATGAACGCGCCCGAAAGACCGCCTACGTGAGAGGATGCCATCACGCCGCCCTTCTTAACAGCATCATTGAGCATTGCAAGCGCCGCCGTAGTGCCGTGTGCACCGCAGGACTCCAGACCCATACCCTCAAGAATATATGCCACCGAGTCGCCGACAGCGGGGGTGGGAGCGAGGGAGAGGTCAACGATGCCAAAGGGAGTATCCAAGCGTGTTGCCGCCTCGTTTGCTACAAGTTGACCGACACGTGTGATCTTAAATGCGGTTTTTTTGATAACGTCTGCAAGCTCTGACAGATTGCAGTCCCCTGCGCGGCGAATGGCAGAAGCCACAACACCTGGGCCGCTGACACCCACGTTGATGGCTGCCTCGGGCTCTCCAATACCGCAGAATGCGCCCGCCATAAACGGGTTATCCTCGGGTACGTTGGCAAACACAACGAGCTTTGCACACGCGATGGAGTTCTCATCGCGTGTCAGGTATGCCGCGCGCTTGATGGCAGATCCCATCAGAGCAATGGCATCCATATTGATACCCGCCTTGGTAGATGCTACGTTGACGGAAGAACAAACATTTCTTGTTTGGGCAAGTGCCTCCGGAATGATAGAAATGAGATTCTTCGCTCCCTCGGTCATTCCTTTTTGCACAAGAGCGGAAAACCCGCCGATAAAGTTGATGCCAAGCGTATCTGCCGCGCGTTGCAAGGTATGCGCGATCTTGAGATACCCTTCGGGGGATGCCGCGCCGCCCACCAACGAGATGGGAGTAACCGAGACGCGCTTGTTGACGATCGGGATGCCGTACATTTTTTCGATGTCGTTCCCCGTTGCCACGAGCTTCTCGGCACGCGTGGTGATCTTATCATAGATCTTATCACAAAGACGATCCACATCCTCGCTTACACAATCCCACAGGGAGATACCCATAGTGATGGTGCGTATGTCGAGGTTTTCCTCGCGGATCATATTGATGGTTTCTAAAACATCGTGCGTATTGATCATTGCCGGTCGCTCCTTAAATGTGGTGCATCGTGTTGAAGATGTCCTCGTGCATTGCGTGGATCATCAGCCCCTTGCCCTCGCCAAGCTTGGTAAGCGCATCGGCAAAATCGGCAAACTCTACGTCAAGAGCATCAATATCGGCAAGCATGATCATTGCAAAATACTCGGAGAGTACGCTTTGCGTGATATCGAGAATATTTGCACGATATTTTGCACAAACCGCCGCAACATCGGCGATAATTCCAACGGTATCCTTACCTGTTACGGTGATAACTGCTTTCATAAAAGTCTCCACCTTTCTCTTTTTCAAATTCCCTTTTATTATAATAGATTGTCAAGGAAAAGTCAATAGCAAACCATAAGGATTTCAATTTTTTTGAAGAAGCCAAAAATGATATTTGAAGCAAAAATGAAGCACCCCATTGACAAGCTCGCCTTTTTGTGGTATAATGAGGAAAACATTTTTGGAGGTACTGATTATGAACAGCGATTCCGGTTTTGGTTCGAGCGGCGCTCCCTTTGAATATACCGTCGCCGAGGCGAACAATAAGGCTCTCAAAACAAAAAAATTACTCTTTGTAGTAGGATACGTAGCATACGGTGCTATCATTTTGGCTCTTGGTGCCACCACCAAGCTCTTTTTACCCCTGATGTGCTTCATTCCCCTCTCTCTTTGGATCATCGTTTGGCTCACCTGGAGATTTACGCAGGTAGAATATGAGTATTCCTTCTTCTCGGGAGAACTGACTGTCAACCGTATTCTTGGCAACCGCACGCGCAAAACTATGACCAAGGTTCGTATTCAACAGCTTTCTGCGGTATTTCCGGCAACCGAGTTGAATCAATCCAAGGTTGAGGCCTTTGGCGTACAAAACACCATTATGGCAGTTTCCGAAGCGAACGCCGAGGGTATTTGGATCGCTCTTTGGGAAGACGCCGAGAGCGGCAAGCGTATGGCCCTCTACTTCGAGCCCAATGAAAAGGCCATCAAAATTTTGAGGTATTATAACGCCGCCGCAATGGCGAAATAAGAATTAACGATAAAAACAGCTCACCGATCGGTGAGCTGTTTTTATTCCTCTGTTTTTTGATGTTTGTAATACCATCTCATTGGATTTTTGACAACATAGTTGATATGTTCTTCGTAATCCTTTGCATCTCGAATAACGTGGTCGTAAAAAGACCGTTGCCATATATTTTTTCCATACTCTTTGTTGTAGAAACGTTTGAACGTGGAAACAAACGACGTCACACGGGAATGTTGCTTTGTAGGGGGCGACGTCCTCGACGCCCCGCCCACTCCGGCATCCAACACACGCAAAAGGAGATGGATATGGTCGGGCATAATGACATAGTTTTCAACATTTATGTCCTCATAAAAATCGTTTAATTGGCGAATATATTTCTCTGCAAGTTCTCCGCGCTCCAAAAGCTCGACCTTTGCTACGTTAACATCGTCGCTTTGCGGGGCGTCGAGGACGTCGCCCCCTACAATGTTAGATAGCAATGGCGTTTTATGCTCGGTGCAAATCGTAACAAAGTACGCCGTGGGGATGTTATAATCAAATACTTGCAGGCGTGTATTCTTGCGAGTTGGTAGTTTCTTTTCTGTATCCATCATATTCGTTAAGGTGCGCCGACGCCGATATAATAGGGTTCGTTAAATGCGCCTTTGTGGTATTCCACAACGTAAAGGTCACCTTCTTGGAATTGGTAGGCGTGGAGACGAGGTACATCTATCTCCTGTGTCTTCCCGTCAATCGTTACACGGAATTCCCAATTTCCAATACTGTAACGACCTGTGCCGCCATGATAATGCTGATGCTCTATTACCACCACATAACGCTCGGACTCGTTTTGGTCGAAGATATGATTCAAGTGTGCAAAAATTGTTCCAAAAACAAAAAACACAATGAGTACCACTACAAGAGAGAGTCCAATAACAGCTCTCCTTCCACTCTTCTCTTTTGAAGGAATTTTTTTCAAGAAAACCCAAACGAAGACGATCGCAGCGATCACGCCCAAAGCAAGGGCAACATACCACAGTGGAAAGAATACAACTCCAACAAAATTATATTTGCGCGAACTTATAATAGACCACACCACTAAAATTACAAATAGAGCTACTATTAGTAGAATCGCTGCGATTTTCCTCTGTTCACGCTTCTTTTTGCTTGATTTCTTTTTCTTTTTCGCCATAATCCTCTTTTAATTCTCCCCTGCAATCTGTCTTGCTACGTACACGCCGCTGGCGGATGCGTGCGAGAGAGAGTGGGTGATGCCGCTACCGTCGCCAATGATATAGAGACCGTCGTATTTGGTCTCAAGGTGCTCGTTGACCTTGACTTCCATGTTGTAGAATTTTACTTCTACGCCATAGAGGAGCGTATCGTCGTTTGCCGTACCGGGGGCAATTTTATCAAGCGCATAGACCATTTCGATAATGCCGTCGAGAATACGCTTGGGGAGCACGAGGCTGAGGTCACCCGGGGTTGCGTTGAGCGTGGGAGTAACAAAAGACTCCTCAATTCTCTTTGCCGTGGAGCGTTGACCGCGAATGAGATCGCCAAAGCGTTGTACGATAACGCCGCCGCCAAGCATATTGCTCAAGCGTGCGATGGACTCACCGTAGCCGTTGGAATCCTTGAACGGCTCGGAGAAATGCTTTGCAACGAGGAGCGCAAAGTTGGTGTTGCTTGTGTGCTTTGCCGGATCCTCATAGCTATGTCCGTTTACGGTGATGATACCGTTGGTGTTCTCATTTACAACCGCTCCGCGGGGATTCATACAGAAGGTACGGACCTTATCGCCATACTTGGGCGTGCGGTAAACGATCTTGCTTTCGTAAAGCTCGTCGGTCAGGTGCGAGAATACCTCGGCGGGGAGCTCAACACGCACGCCGATATCTACGCGGCTCGACTCGGTGGGAATATCGAGATCGCGGCAAACGGTCTCCATCCATTTGCTTCCGCTACGTCCTACCGAGATGATGCACTTCCCTGACGTATATTCCTTTTTGCCGCAAAAGATGCGGTAGCCGCCATCCTCGCGCTCGATTTTATCCACAGGCGTGTCGAAGAAGAACTCTACTTTATCCGAGAGGTGATTGTAAAGGTTTTCGAGCACCACGTAGTTGATATCTGTGCCGAGGTGACGAACAGATGCATCCAAGAGGTGCAGGTCGTTTTGCATACAGATCTTCTTAAACTTGCTGCCTGCGGTGGAATAGAGCTTTGTACCCTGGCCGCCATAGAGCATATTGATCTCGTCGACGTATTTCATCAGGTCGATGGCTTTTTGCTTGCCGATGTACTGATAAAGTGTGCCGCCAAAATCGTTGGTAATGTTATATTTGCCATCGGAAAAAGCTCCTGCGCCGCCAAAACCGCTCATAATGGAGCAGGATTTGCACTCGATGCAGGATTTGATCTTTTCGCCATCAATGGGACATTTGCGCTTTGCAAGTGCGTGCCCTGCCTCAAAAACAGCGATCTTGAGCGAGGGATTGAGCTTGGATAACTCATAAGCTGAGAAAATACCGCCCGGTCCCGCGCCAATAATGATAACGTCGTAATTCATATGTGACCTCCAATAAAGGTTTATGACAGTAAAATACGGGCTTGCGCCCGTTCCTTATTTTTATTATAGCATATCTTTGTAAAATTGTCAAGAGGGGCGGCAGAGTTACCGAAAAGGAACAAAAAATCAGGAACATCCTGACCATTATAATAATTTTGATGGCATGGATGTTCCTTTTGACTACCGTGATATTATTTTTGTAAACCTTTTTATTTTTCAATTCAACAAGATTTTGAAATCCTCGCGGTCGCGAAGAGCAGCGTATTTTTTATTTTCTTTTAATTGCTCCAACAAATCCTTTTCAACTGACCCACATGGTCTGCAATCCGAATAATCGTAATCATAGTGATCGAGAAGCAAACAAGTATAATACTGTTTGCCGGATGTTTGTGCTTCATCACTTGCAACTGCATATTTTCGTGCATTTCCCAGTTCTTTTACAGCAGTATCATAATCTTTGGATGCAAGTGCAATATCAGCAAGTTTTTCATGGATGCCACTAAGATATACGTTGAAACGCAATGCATTACCATCGGAAATAATGGATTCGATAATTGTTTTCTCTGCTTCCACGGCGGCGCGAACTCGTGGATCTGTCGCATCTCCGAATACCCACATCTTGCCAAGTATGCCGCAAAGTTTTGAAAGTGCATCTGATAGCATTCCCTGCTGATGCACCAGCAACTCCTCTCCATCAAGACAAATTTCCATAGCATCATCACGACTTGTAGAATCACTTTCGGGATATAAATTCGCATATTTTTTTGCCTCTTCAATACGGTTACTGTATTTGTATGCACAGATGATATTCCAGAGAGCAGTATTTTTCCACTTTTCATCTGCGCCATTTTCGTAAGCTATAAGATTATGTTGTATAGAATTATCCATCATTTCAAGAAACTCTTCATGGTTCTGACGGTCAAATGAAATATAGTATTCAACCGTACCAAGCCAATGCCAATATTTGTATTCTCCCGGATATTCTTTCACAGCTTGTTTTGCAAGTAAATAGTCCGCTTCGTGATCATCTTTCTTCCAAAACTCCACAAATTCCGAGTCAAAATAAGCTTTTCGCTCATCTTGTTCCACCGATTTTATCCCAAGCAGTTCGTCCGCAGAGACCTGAAGCAAACGCGCCAACGGAGCAATCATGGCAAGATCCGGCATCGTGGTACCGCACTCCCATTTTGAGACAGATTGATACGTAACGCCGAGTAAATCGGCCAATTTTTCTTGTGTAAAATCATTCTTTTTGCGTAGTTGTTTGATTCTTTGACCAATGTTGTTCACATTAACACCTCACTTTCGAGTAATAAGCCGAGCTCTGCTTTCACATATAGTATACCATATATTCCGATAGTGCGCAATAACTTTGTTTTTTAGCCAAACTCGCCTGTCGCGCGAGTTTGAACGACGGTACGCCCTCTCGCAAATCGCCCCCTGTATATCGCGTGGTTTTCATTTTACAAAAAGGGTTGCACAAAAAACGTGCAACCCTTTTTCTTAATCATTACCCGTAATCTTTTTGATGATCCAAACCACAAAAAAGATGATCCAAGCTAAAACACAAGCCGCAACGGGGAAACAAGCGATCGTGGCAAGGAGCAGATATCCGATTGCATCCCACCCGTTGGAAAGAAAGATCATTGCAAAACAACCGCCCGCAAAAAGAACGGCAAGAATGGTGGGAATGAGGCGCACAAATACACGACGCGCCAGCAGACACAAAAGCAACTGCACAGCAAAAACAGCGATGCAAGCCGCAATCACAATCAAATTGGTGGGGTCAAACTCAATACCCATATAGCACCTCCTATAAAAAAATTGGGCAGGTAAAAGCATTTTCTCGCCTTACCTGCCATCATTATATCATAAAAACGCGAAAAAGTCAAGGATGACCGCGCAGGGGTCAACCTTCTGTGTCATTCTCTCCTTCGGGATCTTTTCCCTTCTTCTTTTTGCTTTTGAGTGCATCCTTTGCCTTTTGGTACATTTGCTGGAGTACGGCAAGCGTTTTTTCATCCTTGGGGAACAACCACTTCAAAAGAGCGATGGAGATGAAAACGGTAACGATCTTTTCTGGCGTGAATGGGAGCCACAAGAACGCCAGATAGGCGGTTCCCACGGCGAACATCCAACCGATTTCATAAATCGTGCCGACACCAACAAAGACATAGCACCAGCCGTTCGTGATCATCCACGCCAAGCCGAAGCACAAAAGAAAGCGCGGATTGAGTAGAAATTGTATTACTTTTTTGATGATTCTTTTTACTTTTTCTTTCATTTTCTCTCCATACACATCTGACGAATGTTTATCGATTTCATTATATCATAGAAAACAGCAAAAGTAAATAAGTGGGCGCAATTTTTTTAAGAATAAAAAACGGCAAGCCGACCAAAAACCGGAATGCCGTTTCATATTCCTTTATTATGACTTACGGATTGCCGTTTGCATCGGTTTTGACAACCGAGAACACGTTGAGCACCTGTCCCGGATACGAAAGCGCCACCTTGCCATCGAAGGAGATACGCAAATGGTCTCCAACTGCGTATTTAGGACAGCTTTCAATATTGGTGTTCACGATCATTTTTTCACCGATGGGAAAAGTGCCGTTGCCGGAGTGGGTGATCTCCATAAGGCAACCTTTATCGATAATTTCAATCACCTTGCCCGTAAAATAGGGATTTTCGGTATCGAGCGGCTCTTCGGGCTTTTTCTCGCAAGCGCAGATGGCAAGCAAACAAGTTACTGCCAAACAAGCGAATAAAACCTTTTTCATAGTACAAATCTCCTTGCTTCGTCGAACTATTTAGATTATACCACAAAATTGTCGAAAAGTAAAGAGAAGTTGAGTAATTCTTTTTTCCATCTTGTAGAAAGCAAAAACAACACCCACCGAAAACGATGGGGGTTGAAATGCATTACTATGTTTATAAATCGCCCAATATCTCTTGCTGCCTTTTTTTGCTGAATCCTTTGAGAATAAGATTGTAGGATTTATCAGCCATTTCTTTCATCAACTCGTCAGAAACTTTTCCGTCCGGCTTGATAGAGTTCCAATGGATTTTGTTCATATAAAAGCCGGGGATGATGTCCTCGTATTGTTGTCTCAAAAATTCGCCTTCGAGGGGGTCAAGCTTGAGAGTGATGTAATAGGGCTTGTCGTTGTTGTCAAGACACACAGCCAAAAACATTTTGTCGCCTATCATATAGCGGACCCAGTTCCAATTTTCGGTGTTTTTTGTAACACCCGGTTTTTGCATCAAATATTCATCAAGCCACGTGTATCGCATAGATGCCCCACCTCATTAAAGATTTCTCAAGTTATCGATTCGCTCGGAGTTTTCGGATGCCGCCCATTGTTTGAGTGTATCACAAGGAAATTGTGGACATTTTCCGCAATGCTCCTGCCCCTTTTCGGCATTGCATTTGTAGAGGTCGCATTCGCCCCAAAAGACCTTTCCCTCGATTGTTTTGCAGCCCTTGCAGCCTTGCTCGACCTTGAACTTGCAGGAATCGCAGTCGATTCCGCAAATAGAATAGTTTGCCATGTTGTTTTCCTTTCAAATTTGAGTTTGACGGTTAATTAGATTGTAGCATACAAACACAGAAAAGTCAATAGGATAATATCTTGTATTTCATCACAGGACGGGAGCTTACTTCTTTTTCTCGTTGAAGTAGATAATGAATGCACCCATAACGACAATAGCGGCAAAAATACCAAGTTCTGGTGCCTCTGTAAATATTCTCATTACTAACAGTCCGATAACAAGCGTTACAAGCGCTGCTAATATTGCCTTTTTCATATAATCACACTCCCTTGTTAAATTGGAAATTGTTTACTTCTTGTCTTTCACAAAGAACGAGATGCCAAACAAGGCAATCATAACAATGATATATATAAGATAAAATGCTCTCCAAATTGCAGAGCCAATTTTCAAACTGCCAATGTAAATCACCGTTCCAAGCTCAGGGTGCGTCAACGCATATGATAAAAACACAATGGCGATAACTAACATTACCAGACTAACCAATCTCAATATACTTTTTAATTTCAAACCATCTCACTCCTTTGTTAAATTCAGGTTTATCGATTAGTTGTATTATACCATAATTTTTACCAAAAGTAAATAGGAGAGCGGAGTTTTTACAAATTGAATAGACCATAAACGTAGGGCGGGGCTTGCTCCCGCCACAAAAATTCACAATCAAAAACGGCGGCACCAAGGCACCGCCCTACAAGACACAATAAAACCATAATAAAACAACACCCACCGAAAAACGATGGGTGTTGCACCAAATTTGTACCAAGATCAAAGCGGAATAATTATGATTCAAAATCATGTTTTTTTGTATCTTCATCCAATAGTGATACAAGTCTATTTTTATATTCTTTTAGTTGCATCTCATTTGCAATAAATGTTTTTTTTATTAACTCATAAATCATTTGTGCTGTAGGAATCCCTCTAATGTACAAAAAAGTAGGATCGGTAATTTTATAATGAGAAAGTACATCAAGCAGATAATCAACAATTTCAACCGCTTCGTGATTTCTACCCACATCGCAAAGAATGTATGCATAAGAATATCTGACAAAGCAACCACTTAACTCCATCGGTTCTTTCTTTGGATTGGGTGAATAGCACTTTAACTTATTATATAATTTATTTTCTGTTTCGGTCTTTCCACAATACACCGCACATTGAAACAGATTAAATGCATTGGTTGCATTACTTTGATTATTATACAATTTTTCAAATATCGGGTAGGCTTCCATGTGCTTTCCCGCCCTCGATAAACTCAATGCTTGTTGTAATTCTGTTTCGGAGTTTCTTTTATTGTCATTCTTTTTAATGACCTTATCTTTCTTCTTAAACATATCGAATAATCCCATAAGTTGTATCCTCCGCAAAATTCAAGTCTATCTAACAGTTGTATTATACCATAAATTTTGACAAAAGTAAATAGGACGGTGGAGTTTTTGCAAATTGAACCACCCTTTTTGTAGGGGCGACCATTGGTCGCCCGCGGGCGTGCAATGCACGCCCCTACAATGCAAAACAGCACCCACCGAAAAACGATGGGTGTTGCACTAAATTTGCACCAAAATCACATCAATATTCAACGCCTATTCAGCTCGACAAATTGGAATTTGTCAGTATTACAACTGCTTTATCTCATTTGCAATCATAGCCACAGCTTTTGCGTTTGTATCAATTTTAATGGTATCCAATGCTTGATACATCGGTATTCTTGCTATGCTTCTCTCAATTACATCTTCAGAGCGAATACCTCTTTTTACATCCATTGATAATCTTTCACACAGAGTCTTTTCATCCGCTACAAGCGAGATGCATTTTACCTCACAGTTCTGTGTATCCAGCTTTTCAAGTATGGAATCGATAATACTCTGCTCATGCATCACCCAACAAAAAATAATATTATCGTATGCAGAACATTTCAGAAAATTATTGAGTAAGTAACAAATATTATTCGTCACCATTGCTTTTGTTTCATCG
>JAZNZC010000064.1:0-19124 GCA_045594745.1 Eubacteriales bacterium | reverse complement strand
GAGCAGGTGCTATCCACAGCCAAAAAGGTATTGCCGTACGTTCTCGTTGGCGTTGGCATCGGTGCGGTTATTCATAATTGGATACCGGAAGAATGGATTGTAAAATCACTCGGTGATAATAACCCCTTTGGCGTTATCCTTGCCACAGTTGCAGGCGTTCCGATGTATGCCGACATCTTTGGAACAATTCCGATTGCAGAAGCCTTACTTGCAAAAGGAGCGTTGCTCGGTGTAGTTCTGTCCTTTATGATGGGCGTTACAACGCTTTCTCTGCCATCGATCATTATGCTGCGAAAGGCGGTAAAACCCAAACTGCTCGGCATCTTTATCGCCATTTGTACGATTGGAATTATCCTTGTGGGATATTCCTTTAATCTCATTCAACCACTCATTATTTAATTTCAGGAGGAATCTACTATGGGAATTTTCGGAAAGAAAAAGGAAAAAACAAAAACTTGCTGTTGCTCTTGCGGTACAGTAAAGGAACAGCCTGCAACCGCTAACACTTGTTGCGGTGAAAAGGTAGATGGTATCTGTTGTATCAAGGTGCTTGGATCAGGTTGTAAATCCTGTCATCAGCAGTTAGAGTATGCCAAGGAAGCGGTAAAAAATCTCGGTCTTAGTATAGAGGTCGAGTACATTACCGATCTTGCAAAAGTGATGGAGTATGGAGTTATGAGTATGCCTGCCATCGTTGTAAACGATAAAGTCGTATCGATGGGTAAGGTGCTAAAAGCTTCAGATGTTCAAATGCTTTTTCAAAAGATAAAAGGATAAGAATTCAATATAAACACGAATATTGAAATAAATTAGGGTGGGGATATCAAGCCCACCCAATTGTATTATTGTTTTACCGAAAAATTTGAATTCCAAAATAATCCCTTATAAAGAAAAATACGAACCTCGACTCATCAAGGTTCGTATTATTTCTTTCTGGTGCGGGTAAGAGGACTTGAACCTCCACGAAGTTGCCCCCACTAGAACCTGAATCTAGCGCGTCTGCCAATTCCGCCATACCCGCGAATGAATATGAGTGGGTGTGGCGGAATTTTTCCTAGCCCTCCCACGTATTGAATATTATACTATATTTGTTGTGCTTTGTCAAGGTGTTTGCCCCAAATCTCTTGATAAAACAACTTTCTGAGCGAGTAGGGTCTCGGTGGCCCCTAATCGCTCGCGCCGACTGTCTTTCCGTTAACTAACAAAGTGATTGGGCGATTTGATGTGTGTGAGTTCTTGAAAGGGGCGTGGGGGAAACTTCTTTCAAGAAGTTTCCCCCACAAACGCATCCTATTTACTTTCTAATAATGGTAACGCCCGAGGGCAGAATGCCTGCTTGCTCGTAGACGATGGCGTTGATCTGCGCGATCTGCGCGGGTTGGAGATCATCGGCTTTGACGACGATGCTGGCGGCGTCGTTGTTGATAACGGCGACGCAAGCCTCAAATCCTTTGGCGGTGATGAGAGATTCGATGTTTGCTTCTTTTTGGATCTCTTCCGCAATGACGGCGATCTCGGCGAGAGCCTCATTCTTCATAGCCTCGGTGGAGTCGACATTCTCAACGACTGCTTGCAGAACCTCAAGAGCCTCGTCGCGTGCGCGCTGACGGCTGACCTGCGTTGCAGAGAAGTAGGCGTTGACATCGGTGGCATTGTTTTTGTCGTCTGCGTTATCCGAGATGTTACCGCTGGGCTGATCGTAGCCGTCGTAGCCGTCATCCTTGTTTGCTCCCGAGAACAGAATAAAGTTCATCAAAACGGCAACGCCGATGAGCAGGACTGCGCAGGCGATGATGATGTTGCGCTTGCCGATCTTCTCCACAACCATTTGAAATTTGTTGGGTTGCTTGATTTCAGTAAGCTCGGTAGATTGTTTTTTCATAAGGTAAAATCCTCCTGTTTTTGGTTGTGCTATAACCTATGCAACTGCGTTCTGAAATATGCCAACGGAAAAAAGAAAAGGATGAAGCTCAAACAAATTCATCCTTTTATTTTATTATTCTGCATCAGGGAGAGAATTTTTTACTTGTTTTTTCTTTTTTACCACTTCAAATCCAAGCAATATCAAAGCATAGGCAACGGCATACATAGGTGCCATGACCCAAGCGGTGAGCGGTGTGTCCGACAAAAGCGGTTCCGCAATGTGAAAAGCGTCGCTCAGATCAAAGGTCTGCATTAAGAAAGCGCCAAGCGTCAGATAAGAGGTAAAACCGAAGAAGGTGCAGTACCATTTTTTATAGGTCACGTCTATATATTTGAACATAAAGAGCGCAACCACAACCGTTGCCGAAAGGCTATGGTGGACCAACCCTGAAATGGTGGGCAGATAGAACAGGGTAGGACCTTGCCCAACAAATGTGGCGTAGATTACTGTTGAAATACCGCCAAATAACCCAAGCAACCACGCAAAGTGCAGAACATTGTTGTTTCTTTTTCCAAAAAGCACAGCAAGGGAAAGCACTAAGCTCGTCATACCGCAAAAGCTATCCGGAATAATGCAATACCAACGCACATTGCCGTAACGAAATACTTGGGAGAGGCGGTTGGTCATAATCGCAACGAAAAGCAATAGGGCAAAAATTTTGAGAGCATAGGTCCGTGCTTTTTCGGTTTTAGCGTATTTTTTTGCAATCAGGAGGCCGGCACCGCATACTACTGTTGAGATGATAATGTAAAGAATGTGTTCAATACCAAACAGTTGGGGATTCATAGGTGTATTCCTTTGTTTGAAACAGTTTTAGCGTTTGCTGACGATTACAGTAAGCGAGCGCGTAGATCCTCGCCCGAGGCGGGGGAGAGGTAAGAGGGGGGGATATCCAAAATGGTCTTGCAACCAACTGTACTTTCTTGCTTCATACGATATGCCGCGCGTGCACAAGCCACCAAAACGCTTGCCGTGAACTCGGGGTTGGAGTCGAGCTTGAGATTGTATTCGATAATGTTTGTGTTCTCATTTTCTTTGCCCGTCTTGCCTGCGTGGATCACAAATCCGCCGTGAGGAATACCGCTGTGATCGCGTGCCATCTCTTCTTCGGTGATAAAATGGACGACGGTGTCGTAATCTGCAAAATAGTTTGGCATTGTGACGATTTCACGCTCGATGCGAGCAAGATCAGCCCCCTCCTCGGCAACTACGAAGCATTCGCGCAAATGCTTCTCGCGCGTGGAAAGGTTAGGGTTCGAGCCGCTTCTAACTGCGTCAAGAGCCGACTCTACGGGAATGGTGTATTGCTTTGCGTTGACAACACCTGCGATGCGACGAATGGCATCGGAATGCCCTTGGCTGACGCCCTTGCCCCAAAACGTGTAACTCTTGCCATCGGGCAGAATGGCCTCGGCATAAAGACGGTTGATGGAGAACATTCCGGGATCCCAACCGCAGGAAATAACGGCAAGATTGCCGCCCTCGCGCGCCGCCGCGTCAACGTTGGCAAAATGCTCGGGGATCTTTGCGTGTGTGTCAAAGCTATCCACAACAGAGAAGAGCTTGGCAATGGCAGGCGTTTGATGGGGAAGGTCGGTGGCGCTGCCACCGCAAAGGATCATCACGTCGATCTTACCGACCATATTTTGAATATCATCCATGTGATAAACAGTGGCATTTTGAGAAAGAATTTTGACCGTTTCGGGCGCGCGGCGCGTAAAAACGGCAACCAGCTCGGTATCGGGGTTTTGCGAAATGGCACATTCCACACCGCGGCCGAGATTTCCGTATCCAACAATTCCTATGCGAATGCTCATAATAGACCTCCTTGTGGGCCTGAATTTTATACGCAATTATTGTAGCACAAAAGAGGACAGATGTCAAGAATTTTTCTTGACATCATTTTTAATTTATGATAGAATGTAAACAGAAAGGTAGGTGTGCCCAATGGAAAAGCAAACCAAAAACATCATCACGCGAGAGGGAATAGAGAAGAAGCTTTGTGCCGACAATGTCGCAAGCTTAAAGGTTAGTGTTTTTGCTTTTCTTGCGACTGCCCTTGTTGGCATCTTATGGGTCTTGTTTTTTATTCCTTCCTTTTTTGAAGCACCTAATTTTGGCTTTGGTGTTCTTTTTTTCCTTCTTGCTATTGTTGGCACGGTGCCTGCTTGGGTTTTGTCAGTTAGATTTGTAAGGGATTTGAAGGAATATAAACATCTCAAAAACGGAGATTTAGAAATCGTTATTCGCCCGCTTCTTTACGAGACAGAAGAGATGCGTTATACAAGAAAAACAAGAGTGGAATATATGCAACACAAATTCCATTTTGAAGGCTTTGATGCATTTTTAGCAAGTCCCGAACAAAGCAAAAGGTTTACTCGAGGCGACGAATTTTACATTGTTTATTACAAGGGGAGCAAGAAGGTTAGATTGATGTACTCCTTTGCATTTTATGAGTATAAAGAGGAAGAAAAAGAATGAGAAAAGAAACCTTGACACTTTCCAATATTGCACACGATCTCAGACTTGTGGCTAGGCATAGAATCGACAATGCTTTTTCGCATCGGGAGGCCTATGCCTTTCCTTTGCTAATACTTGCCGCACTTCTTTGTTTTGTATTCAAAAAATGGTTGTTGACTTTGCCGCTTCTGGCAGTTGCAGGCTATCATATCTACCATTTTGTTCTGTCATACAAGGAAAACAGGCGCATTCGACTGATGATTGACGATGGTCTTGAGCGCGGCGAGATTTCGATCGGCGTTGAAAAACTCAGTAATATTCATCAAGAGGAAATTTATGAGCCGCACCACACCGGAAGACGAGCTCAAACCACCAAAACCGTAACCTTTTACTATTTTGAGTCGGGTATTCAATGGAGAGAGCCTTCGATTGCTCGCCACTATCAATGGAGTAAGGAATATTACATCAGTTCCAAAGGACTTGAAAACATTTCCATCAGCGGCGACGAATTTTATTATGTTGTTCTGCAAGGCAACCCCGATATTGCATATATCTATCCTTGCAAAAACTTTTTGCTTGACGAGAGCTTGATGCAAAAATCCAAATAGGAGACGCTATTATGAAAACCAAAAGCAAAGAATATTTGCGTTTTCAAGAGGAGTTGATTTCCAACGGCTTTTTGGAAGCAAAAGAAAAAAGAGGGCATTTTTGGAGAGAAACAACCGAGAAAACCGCTTTTATCATTAACTTGACAGACGGTGAGTGTTATGTGGATGTTTTATACGGGTTTGCCGCTATCCCTTGTGTGAAAGGGGAAGAGAATTGGTTCTCATCTTTTGGAGCCGATATGGATGATTGTCACGTGCGACAAATGCTGTGTATCAGCGAAGAATACGGCGAAGAACTTGCACGACAAGAAGTTGCCGATTTTTATAATGCTTACCGATCTCTTTCAAAGGATGAAATTTTGCTTTTGAAAAAAGAACGCCAAAAGGAATTTCTAAATCATTTTGCAATCGTACTCAAACCGCTTGGTTTCAAAAAGAAAAGAACCAAATGGTTAAAAGAGTTAGAGGGCGGATACGTTCTTACCTTTGAGGCTCAAAAGTCGGCGTATTCCGACCAATACTATTTCAATGTTTCAATCAATCTCCCAAACGTCATTTATCCCGCATGCTTGCATACAAGAGTGGATATGTTTGATCGCACTCTTTATAATTGGCAGTTACTCTCCAACGAACAAGTTGAAAACTTAGTAAAATTTACAATGGAGAATTACATTACCCCTATTTTGAAAACGCCCTTGCTTGATTTGGGCAAAACAGAATTTGTTTGCAGCCGTTGCACTTGTCAAAGAAACAAATGTAAAAATTGTTGGGTCGACCACAACTTGTGGGGGCTTTGATATTTAATAAATAAAGACGGGCGATTCGTGAATCGCCCCAACGGAGTATATTATAGAATTGATTGCAGGGGCGACCATTGGTCGCCCGTTTTTTTGTTTTGCAATAATCGTTTGTTTTCGGGAGGAGCAAGCCCCTCCCCTACGAGATGAATAAACATCCATAGGTAGGGGAGCGCCTTGGTGCTCCCGCCTGATGTTTAACAACTCTCTTAGCGGCTGGGGTCTTGGTGGTGCTCAGCCGCTCGCGATAGCAAAAGCGAGCGGTGCGCTCGCGTCGACTGTCTGTCAGTAAACTAACGAATTTATTTTTTGAATTACTGTTAGAGAGTTCTTGAAAGGGGTATGGGGAAAACTTCTTGCAAGAAGTTTTCCCCATAAAATTATTCAGCGTAATGATACGTTCCCTCTGTCAAAGTCTCTGTTTTACCCGAGGGCAGGGTGAGGTGAGCGGTAACGCCTTGCGGAACAGTAAATTCGTAATAGACGGTGTCGTCTTTGTAGTACCAATGCGAGCGGATGGTACCAAACTTGGTGTCGATAGAGCCATCTGCAAATCCGAGACGGCGGTCGGGATGGGGCGCGAGGGTGATCTCGCGGTAGGCGGGGGCATCGTCGCAAGGCTCAATACCAACTGCCTTTCCAAAGATCCAATCGTAGACTGCGCCGTAGGCGTAGTGATTAAAGGAGTTCATATCACGGCTCCAAAAGCTACCATCCTCTTTGATGCCGTTCCAATGCTCCCAAATAGTGGTAGCGCCGTGGTTGACAGAGTAGAGCCACGAGGGGTTCTGTTCTTGGAAGAGAAGCTCGTAAGCCACGTCGTTGTGTCCGTTCTCGGAGAGGGCGTGGAGCAGATAAGGCGTGCCCAAAAATCCGGTGGTCATACGCATACCGTTCTCGCGGATCATCTCGGCAAGGCGGTCAGCAAAACGCTGACGGTCTTTCTCTTCGCAGAGATTGAATTTGAGAACGAGAGCATACGCAGTCTGCGTTTCATTGGGTGGGTCGGAGATGCCGTTGGGGTTGAGGTCGGGGTATTGGCGAAGCTCGCCATTCGGGATATAATGCTCGCGGAATGCCGCGACGACCTTGCGATAGCGTCCCTCGAACTTTGCAGTATCATAACCGAGCGCTTTTTCTGCCTTGAGCAAAAGAGCGACAGAGTTTGCGTAAAAAGCGCTTGCAATAAAGTCGGTCGAGGTAGCACCCTTGTAGCTATCCTCGCCGTGGTCCATTGCCAGCCAGTCACCATAGTGGTCACCGCCAAGCCACAAAAATTCTTCGGGACCTGTGTAGTGGAGATACATGATCCATTTGCGCATCATGGGGTAGTGTTCGGCAAGCAGTTTTTTATCGCCATAGGCGAGATAAAGCTCCCACGGGATGATGCAGGCGGCATCCGCCCAACCGGTAGCCACAGCCACGTATTCGCCGCGGTTCTTTTTGCATCTTGGAATGAACTCGGGAATGCCACCATTGAGGCGTTGCTCGATCGCCATTTCTCCAAGCCACTTGGTAAAGAACTTTTTGACGTTGAAGTTGATAGCAGCAGTACGGGCAAAAACTTGCGCGTCACCCGTCCAACCAAGACGCTCATCGCGTTGCGGACAGTCGGTAGGAGTGTCAAGATAGTTGCCCTTTTGCCCCCAAATAACGTTGTGATAAAGCTGATTGATCTTTTCGTTGCCACAGCGGAAGTATCCCGTGCGCTTCATATCCGAATGAACGACAATAGCGCGGAAGGCATCGAGGTCGATATTTTCGGTGGGGAATTCGGAGAGGCGAATGTAGCGGAAGCCTTGGAAGGTAAAGGACGGCTTGAAAATGTCCTCTTCGCCGCTGCAAATATAGAGATTTTCACATTTTGCCTTGCGGAGATTTTCTGTATAGAAGTTACCATCCTTGTCGAGAACCTCTGCGTGGTGAATGAGGATCCGCGCGCCGCGTTCAGCCTTGATGCGAACCTCAACATAGCCGGTTACTTCCTGACCGAAGTCAATGACCGTCTCGCCCTTGGGTGTACGGATAAGCTCTACGGGAGCAACACGCTCGTGTTCGGTAATGAGCTCGCCAACCTGCGGGATGAGCTTGGTCTTATAGTCGGAGCGAATAGCCTTTCCAAGATATTTGATCTCGGCGGTCTTGTCCACAGTCTCACCGTTATAAATATCGGAGTAGAGGATGGGGGTGGTGTAAACATCCCACGCGCTGTTGGTTACGATCTCCTCGCGCGTGCCGTCGGTGTAGAGGACGGTCAGTGCGGCGATGAGAGCGGTCTTGTCAGCAAACATCTTGGTTCCCCAAGCGATGTTACCAACCGCCCAACCGGGGCCAACCTCAATACGGAGTGCGTTATCCTCTCTCAAAAGTTCGGTTACGTCGTGCGTTTGGTATTGCACGCGCTCATTGTATATTGTCCAGCCGGGGGCGAGAACGTCGCGCCCGACTCTTTCATCATTGATGTAAGCTGCATAAAGACCGATAGCAGAGACCGAAAGAGTGGCTTTCTTAACCGTTTTTTTCGCTTCAAAAGCGCGCACAAAAGCGGTTCCTGCCTGTTCGGTGTCTATGGGAGCACAAATCCATTTTGCCTTGCGGTTCATAAGAAATCCTCCAAAACGTTCATTTCAAAAAAGGCCAAGGACCTTATACACAGTATAGCAGAAAAAACGCGCAAATGCAAGCGGTTTGGTAAAAAAAGGATGTACTTTCCCCAAAACGCTTTACAAATCGACAAAAATGTGCTATACTGAATACAATCGACTATGATAAAAGGGGAAGGAATATGAAAGCAACCTTCAAGATCCTTATTTCGTACTGTCTTACGGCGGTTATTTTGTTCTCGATGGTGTCCTGCACTTGGACGTGGGATAAGGATGAGACGCCCACAACAGAGGAGAGTTCTTCGGATGCCACTATAAATACTCCGGAACAGACTTCTCTTGCAGAAACAACTACCGAAGAAACCATTCCGGCAGAAGCTCCGCCGGAAGAGAGCAAAAACCCTGAGGAGAGCAAAGCCCCCGAGGAAAGCAAAGCTCCCGAGGAAAGTAAAGCTCCCGAGGAAAGTAAAGCTCCCGAGGAAAGCAAAGCTCCCGAGGAAAGCAAAGTCCCCGAGGAGAGCAAAGCTCCCGAGGAGAGCAAAGCCCCTGAGGAAAGCAAAGCCCCCGAGGAAAGTAAAGCTCCCGAGGAAAGTAAAGCTCCCGAGGAAAGCAAAGCCCCTGAGGAAAGCAAAGTCCCCGAGGAGAGCAAAGCTCCTGAGGAGACTACAACGCCTGAGGAAACTACAAAACCCGAGGAGACTACAAAACCCGAAGAGACTACATCTCCCGAGGAGACTACAAAACCCGAGGAGACTACATCTCCCGAAGAATCAACAGATCCCGAAGACCCCACTCCATCCGAACCCCCCTCATGAGCATACGTTGGTAAACGGTCAGTGCGCGTGCGGCTTTATTCCCGTCATCGAAAACATTTCCGTTTATGATAACGACAAGGATGGAAAAGGTGATGCTTTTTATTTCTCGCCCGTTCTTCCCGAAAAATTCGGGGATGAAGAAAACGTGATTTCTTTTTCTGCGAAGGATTATATTGATGGTCCTCTGGTGCACCCCGGGACAACATCGAATAGACGCTACAAGTTTTGGCAATGCAGAGAAGATAGAGATATGTCATATATGGTTTACCAAGTTGAAGTTGCCGAGGCAGGCATCTATGAGATGGCGATCCATACAAGATTGGAAGACGGTGATACTGTCGAGCGTGGTGCAAAATACACCGTGAACGAGGGAAGTGAGAATGCATATTCCTTTGAGATATCCTATCAATTTGCAACACAAGAGGAATTGGTAGCCGCAAGAGACAATGATAAAACGGTGTCCTCTTATATGTTTGGTATTGAATTGAAATTGGAAGCAGGTATCAATACCATCAAAATAGAGGCGGCATCGCAGTCGCCCAAAAACCAAAAGTTCTGCGATTTTTACTTCGTAAAGGTGGCAGATCTTTCCGAACAATAAAATTACACGCCCACTTGTTCTGACAGAAAGGAGAAAAGTATGAAAAGATTTTTCAAAAGAACCATTTTACTTTGTTTGACAGCGGTCATTTTGCTGTCGATGGCATCCTGCGCGTGGATAAACGAAACGATCCTTGGCAAAGAGCACGAGCATAATTTCAAAAATCCAACGGTAACAAAAGCCGCCACGTGTGCCGAAGAGGGTAAACAAAGCGCTACCTGCGCCTGCGGAGCGGTGAATATTACGACCATTCCCGCAACGGGCAAGCATAACTACCAAGATAAGGTGTGCACTGTGTGTGGCAGAAAGGATGCTACAGGCCTTTCTGAGCCTGTGCTGTGCGGTGATGCGCTTTCTTCCTATGTGATCGTGTATGATGAGCACGCATCCGACTATACGGTACGCGCAGCAGAGTACATTGCCGAGCAGGTCAAGGAGCGCACCAAAGTTGTTCTTCCCGTAATGCCCATCGACTCCTCGGATGCGCAGAACGCGCACGAGATCGTTGTGGGCGAAACTGTTCGTTCCATTTCGCAAAGTCTTGATGCACAAACCGAAGGTTTTGAGTTTGCACTCCTTGCCAACGAGGATCATATAGCAATCGAAGGGGACTATTTCATCATTGCTGCCGCCGCGTATTATTTTGTAGAAACCTATATTCCCGAGGCTGTTTTTGATACCGATGTTCCTCAAACAGTAAGCGTTCGCACGCCTATCGTAAAAGAGGCGAAGAACTTTATTTTGCTGATCGGTGACGGTATGGGTCCCAATCAAACCAAACTCTTTGATGCTTACAAAGACGAAGCAATAGCCGACTATGGTGACGGCGAGGATCTCTTCTACGGTTATCTTTTCCCCTACATCGGCGAGGCGAGAACCAACTCTCTTTCGGGCACAACCGACAGTGCCGCTGCAGGCACAGCGCTCGCATCCGGCTATAAGACGAAAAACGGTTACGTTGGCAGAAATGGCGATAACATTGATGTTCCGTCCTTGACCGAGTTCGCGGGGCAAAAGGGTATGGCAACCGCTGTTATGTCTACCGAAAAGCAAACGGGCGCAACGCCTGCTTCCTTCTCGGCGCACGCCTTTGACCGTAGCAATACAGGTGCCATCACCACCACACAGCAGGTGTTGACCGAAACATACGGCACCATCATCAACTGCAATTATAATGTTTACACCGATAGCGAAATGACGAAACTTCGCTCTGCGATCACCGAAACGCTTGATACGCTCTCGAAAGATGAGGACGGCTTCTTTATCATGTACGAGGAAGCCTACATTGACAAGCATTGCCATAGCAATGATGCGAAAAATGCCTATCTGGCAATGGTGCGCTTCAACCAAGCAATCGCGCTGTTTATGGAGTATGCTTTCTATAATCCCGAAACAATGGTGATTATCACCGCAGACCACGAAACGGGCGGCTTGCAGATCGATGGGGAAGGCAATTTCTCTTACACCACAGGGGATCATACTCCAACCAACGTGCCCGTGTTCGCTTACGGTGCACGCGCCGAGGTCTTTGATGGCAAGACCATCGAAAACATCCAAATCCCAAAGACCATTGCCGCAATGTTCGGCGTAAAGATCGAGGGGACTGACCCCGAGGGTTATCCTGCGCTGCTTCCTGTTATGGAGATCCAATAAGGAATAAAAGCACTAAAAAGGGCGGCAGAATTTCTGCCGCCCTAACTTTATATTCTGTTTGTCGTTTTTCTTCCTTTATCCTTTTTCGGGAACGAGCAAGCCGTAGCCGCCGTCGTTTCGCTTATAGACCACACAGGTGTCCTCGGTTTGGTCATCGATAAATACGAAGAATTGGTGTCCAAGCAGATTCATCTGCAAGATTGCCTCTTCGGGGGACATGGGCTTTGCAGGGAAGGTCTTGGTACGAATGATCTCTTCTTCCTCTTCGGTGGGTGTGTCGTCGTAGTATTCTTCAACCGCGGGGACGAACACGTTTTCGCGCAATCTGCGCGCCAATTTTGTTTTGTTCTTGCGAATTTGACGTTCGATGTTTGTTACGGCGTCGTCAAGAGCATCGCGGAAGCTCTCGGCTCCAACCTCGCTGCGGAACAGTGTGCCCGCAGCGGCTATGGTGATCTCGATGAATTTTTTGTTATGTTTACAGCTGAGCGTGGCGGTTGCCTCGCCCTCGCCGGGGAAGAATTTTTCAAACTTAGCAAGCTTTTTCTCAATGAGGAGCTTCATATCCTCGTAGACGTTCATTTGTCTGCCAATTACGCTAATTTTCATCTTGCTTTCCTTGCCTTTCTTTCGGTATTGCAACAGATATTTCTGTTGCACTTATAGTATAGCACATTTTTTACTGTTTGTAAAGAATGTACAAAAAATGTTTACATTTTCAAAAATAATTGTCGAAAATGCGAATAAAATTTTCTCTTTTTTGCAAAAAAAGATTGACAAAAAGATAAAAAAATGGTATAATAAACATTGGTGGGTCTTGTCAAAGACTCGTTTTTTTCTAAAAGTCGGGAAAGGCGGTTGAAAAAATGGAAAACGTCGAACAAAAACTGCGCGCTCTGCGTGCAAAGCTGCTTTACCACGCAAAACGCTATTACGTGGATGACGATCCCGAAATTTCGGACTACGAATACGATATGATGTATGCCGAGCTTCTGAGATTGGAAGCCGAGCATCCCGAGTTTTTCGATCCCTCGTCTCCCTCGCAAAGAGTTGGCGGCAGACCGCTTGATAAATTTGAAAAAGTAACGCACACGGTGCAAATGAACTCGCTTTCCGATGTCTTTTCCTTCGACGAGCTTCGCGATTTTTTGAACCGCGTGGCTGAGACTGTACCCAATGCAGATTACTCCATCGAGCCCAAGATCGACGGACTTTCGGTGTCTTTGCGCTATGAGAATGGCGTCTTTGTGCAAGGTGCTACGCGCGGCGACGGCTTTGTGGGTGAGGATGTCACGCAAAATCTGCGTACCATCTTTTCCATTCCCATGCAACTGAAAGAGCCCTTGAACCTGACCGTTCGCGGAGAGGTCTATATGCCGCGCGCGGTATTTGAAAAGATCAATTTGGCGCGCGAGTCGGCAGGGCAGGCACTCTTGGCTAATCCAAGAAACGCCGCGGCAGGGTCGCTCCGTCAGCTTGACCCCAAGATTGCCGCCGAGCGAAAGCTGGATATTTTCGTTTTCAATTTCCAACAGGGTAGTCTTTATCTTGATGGACACGAGCCAACCTCACACACCGAAACCCTTACACGACTCTCTGAATTGGGCTTCCACGTTTTGGAGAACACCGCTGTTTCAAACACCGCCGAGGGGATCATCGCTCACATTGAGCATCTCGGCAGACTGCGCGACGGTCTTGCTTACGATATCGACGGTGTGGTTATCAAGATCAACGATCTTGCCACACGTGTCAAACTTGGCGAGGGAACGAACACTCCCAAGTGGGCGGTGGCGTACAAATTCCCGCCCGAACAAAAGCAGACCAAGCTTGAGGACATCGTGGTTGCCGTTGGCAGAACAGGCGTCCTGACTCCCACCGCAGTTCTTTCTCCCGTGCGTTTGGCGGGAACGACCGTTTCGCGCGCGACGCTTCATAATCTTGAACTCATCCGCGAACGCGACATTCGCATTGGTGACATCGTCACCGTGCAAAAGGCGGGGGATATCATCCCCGAGGTCGTGAGATCTCATCCCGAGCTCCGTGCGCCCGATGTCAAAGAATTTTTTATGCCCGAGCTTTGTCCCTCTTGCGGGGAACCTGTCTTTTACGATGCCGACGAGGGAGCGGCTACGCGATGCACCAATAGCCGTTGCCCCGCACAGCTCTCGCGCAGCATCGAGCATTTTGCATCCAAGGATGCTATGAGCATCGACGGACTTGGCCCGCAGATCGTTGAAGCGCTTCTGAAGGAAGGGCTCATCACCGATGCGGCAGACCTTTACTCTCTCTCTGTCGAGGATGTCGCCAAAATGGAGAGAATGGGCGAGAGATCCGCGCAAAATCTCATAGATGCTATTGAAAAATCGAAAAATGCGGGCCTTGAACGTCTTGTTTACGCACTCGGTATCCGCAACGTGGGCGAGGTCGCGGCGGCGGCTCTTGCGGCGCATTACGGAACGCTCGAGGCGTTGCAGAGCGCAACTGTCGAGGAGCTTTGCACCATCGAGGATTTCGGCCTTATCACGGCGGAATGTGTTACCAATTTCTTCTCGCATCCGCAAAACGTGGCGCTATGTGAGCGTCTCACGGCGGCAGGGCTTCTGACTGTTTCCACGGCAAAGCCTGCGGATGACCTTTTCAAGGGACTCACCTTTGTGCTCACGGGCACACTCACCACAATGTCGCGCGACGAGGCAGGGGAGAAGATCAAGGCGGCGGGCGGCAAGGTGTCGGGCAGTGTATCTGCCAAAACGCACTTTGTGGTGGCAGGCGAGGCGGCAGGCTCCAAGCTGACCAAAGCACGCGCGCTCGGCGTTCCCGTCATCGACGAAGAAACACTCCTTCGTATGATCGCAGAGAGAACTACAACTCCATAAAAGCGAAAGAACCAAATCGACAAATGCCGTTTTGGTTCTTTTTTAATAGATTTTTTCAAAAAACATACGATTTTTTAAGATTTGAGTGATGTGCATAGTTTGTTTCCCGTTTATTTAGATAGAAACATTATAGTTGATAAAGGAAAAGACTTGACATCCTTTCCGTTTGTGCTATAATGGAATCAGAACAGAAAACAAAATTTAAGGAGGCAAAAATGAGAAAACGGATTTTGACACAAGTTGTACTGCTGCTTTTGGTTGCCGTTATGTGCGTGCTTTCATCCTGTAGCGAAGAACCCATTCAGGGGGAGCGCGGCGAAAAAGGCGATACGGGTGCTACGGGCAATGGAATTGCCGACATCCTCACCGAAAAAACTGCCGATGGCACAAAGGTGACCATTAAGTACACTGACACATCCAAAGAAGACGTTGTGTTCATTATTCCCGATGGCGAGCAAGGTGCTCAAGGTGAGAAGGGCGAGAAGGGTGACCAAGGAGAAAAGGGCGACCAAGGGCTCCCCGGTGAAAAGGGTGACCAAGGTGCTCAAGGCATTCCCGGCGAAAAGGGCGACAAAGGTGACCAAGGTGAAGCCGGTCGCGGTATCGAAAAAGCCGAAATTATCAACGGTTGCTTATGGATCACCTACACAGACGGCGTTCGCGTAAACCTTGGTCGTGTATTGGCTGAGAATTCGAAACCGGAAGATGGTCCCAATGATGAAATGCCCGAAAAGATCGATATGAACGGATATGTTTACAAGGCATACGTTCGTGACTTTGCGGGTACAGATCCCGGTGCATTTCAAGCCCAAGCACAAAACGGTAATAATGATTACCGTTGCATCGACTTCTGGGTGGACGAGGCAAATAGCGAAAACGATGCGATTTCGTACTCTGTTTATCAAAGAAATCAGCAGATCGAAAGCGACTACAACTGCAAGATCAAACAAATATCTTCTTCAGGGAGCCAATTCGATCATCTGCTTGCTTGCGCTTCCAACGGTGACGGATACGATCTGAGCATCGTTATGGCAAAAGTTGCAGCGCAGGCAGCAACCTACAATCTGTTCCGCAATCTCAACGACGCTACATATCTGGATTTGAACCATACGTCTTATGATCAAAACTCCATCAACGAGCTCTCGGTTGGTAATAAACTATACTTTCTCAGCGGTGATATGAACATCTCCACTATGGAAGTTCTTGCGCTTTCTCTTGTCAATATGGAGTTTTACGAAGACATTTCTGATTCGATAGTAGATCTGTTCAGCGGAGATCCTACTTGTCGAAACATCTATGACATCGTCGAAAGTAAAAAATGGACGATGGATACGATGATGGCGATCGCAGAGCTTGCTAACATCGATACGGATATATCCGACGGTAGCTTGAGTGTGCTCGATAAGGGCGATGCGATCGGTTACTATCAGTACCTCTATTCACCCATTTGGTATTACTATGGCTCGGGCGCTCGTTTGACTGCAAAGAATTATATGGGTGCTCCCGAATTTACTTTTGACGGTGATACTGAGGAATACATTTACAACTATCTGTTTGATCACTTCAACCGAAATAACAGTGTTCCGTGGCTTCCTCAAAGCGGCTCAGGGGCGCTCAATAACAACTTCTTGACGGGCGATGTTCTGTTTACCGACTCTACACTTTTCAATGTCAGAACCGAAATATATCCGCACGCCGAGTTTGAATATGGTATTTTACCCATCCCTGTTTTAGAAGAGGGGATGAATTACCAAAGTGTTGTTTATTTCAACAACTGGGCACACCTTTGGGCAATTCCCACCGTAACGAATAATACGGAGTATGCCGAGCGTATGATGCAAGTTATGGCTACTTATTCCAGTCTGCCGAATTCCACTATGTACGCATACTATGATATGACCGTTTGTCTGCAAGCGGCTCCCGATAACGGATCTCGCGAGGTTATGGATACCATCAAATCCTCTACGGTTTATGATATGGCTCTGCTTTACTGTTGGGGTGGTATTGACAACTGGATCAATCAAGTTGCAACCGGCTATACGAACGACTATGCAATGTTTTCTGAAATGCTTTACTATCTCGAAGAGGATATGTACTATACGATTCAAGAATTGCTGAATCCTTCAATTAGTTGGTAACTTTTATAATGAAAGCGGGAGAAACTCACACGAGTTTCTCCCGCTTTGGTTTTGTCTATTATTACTTGGGCATGTAAGTTGGAATAGCAATTTGCAACGCTTCTTTAACGATATCTGCGTTTCCTTCTCTGGCAAGAGCGATGGCAAGTACCTTAAGACTTTCTCTAACTACTATTTTGGAGATCGGTGGAGCTTTTTCTACAAAGATGCGCGCGTGTGCAGTGGGGAGCAGTTTTTCGGTGCTCGTTTGGAGCTCTTCTGTCAGCTTTTCGCCCGCACGTAGGCCGATTTCTTTGATTTTGATGTCTTTTTCGGGAATCAGTCCCGCGTCGTGGATGAGAGCGCAGGCAAGGTCATAGATGTTTACGGGCTCGCCCATATCAAGGACGAACACCTCGCCGCCCTCGGCCATAGAAGTCGCCTGCAAAACAAGATGGCAAGCCTCGGCAATGCTCATAAAATAGCGCGTTGCGCGCTTGTCTGTCACGGTCACGGGTCCGCCTTCGGCGATCTGTCGGCGAAAGAGCGGCATCACCGAGCCGTTGGAGTCTGCCACGTTGCCAAAGCGGACAGCGGCAAAGGTTGTGTTGCTATCGATGCGTGCAGCGAGCATCCTCTCACACATCTGCTTGCTTGCACCCATTACACTCGACGGATTGACAGCCTTGTCGGTGGAGATGAGAATACACTTGTCCGTACCGTGTTTTTCGGCGGCGTCAAAGACGTTTCTTGTGCCAAAGACGTTGTTTTTGATTGCCTCGGCAGGGTTTTCATCCATCAAGGGGACGTGCTTATGTGCCGCCGCGTGCAGAACGATCTCGGGGCGGTGCGTTGCAAAGATCGCATCGATGCGGTCTCTGTCGCGAATGGAAGCGATCAGTACACAAAGGGGCAGGGAAGCGCCGTATTTGTGTGTCAGCTCCTGCTGAATTTCATAGGCACTGTTCTCGTAAATATCAAGGATGATAAGCTCGGCAGGGTGACATTGTGCCACACGGCGGCAAAGCTCCTGACCGATCGAGCCGCCACCACCCGTCACGAGTACGCGGCGTCCTTGCAGGGCTTTTTCATAGGTGGCAGAGCTCTCGGGAAGGTGAGAGCGGCCGAGCAGTTGCGTAACACGCGGTGATTTGTTTTGTATGAAATTCATTTGGCACGCTCCTCTCTGTTCTTTTTTGTCATTATAGCACGGTGTGCAATATTTGTCAAGGTTTCGTGTAGCGAATGTGAAAAAATGCAAAAAAAGGTTGACATTGCACGCAAGGAGTAGTATAATAGCGCTGTATTTTGATAGTTTAGGAGATGATTTGTAAATGTCACAGAAAAGAACACAAAAATTGGCTTTCGCGGCCCTGTTTGGAGCATTGATTTTTGCGACCACGTGGGTATCATTTCCATCGCCCTTTGGCGGAAACGTCAATCTCGGCGACTGCATCCTTTTGATTACTGCTTGGATGCCATTGGAGCCTTGGAGCATTTTTGCAGCAGCCATCGGCGCAACCCTTACCGATCTTGCCGCGGGATATGCGATCTATGCACCTGCAACCTTTGCTATCAAAGCCTTAATGGTAACGGTCGCCGTGTTGATCAAGCGCGGACTTCCCAAGCTGCCAACGGTCTGGAGCGCGCTCCTTTCGGGTATGGCTGCCGAGCTTTTGATGGTAGCAGGATATTTTACCTACGAGGTTCTCCTTTATGGAGTCGGGACGGCGCTTCTCAATGTTCCTTTTAACCTTATGCAGGGCGGAATTGCCATCACAGCTGCTATTGTATTTTCTTTTGTTCTCTCGCGTATGCCTCTGCCCGAAGCATTGCGCGCAAAAGGAAGTCTTTTGGGCAAAGGATTTACAAAAAAGCAATGAAATCCTCACCTAAATGTGCTATACTGTATCCAACCCCTCTACAAGGAGAAAAATATGAAACCAATTAAACTATGCAGCATCATTTTGTGTATGCTTTTGCTTCTGCCTCTTTTGGCGTCTTGCGTTTGGGAACGCCATGACTTGCTTTACGAGGTCGAACAGAACGGACTTGTTTATTGTGTGCGCGGAAAGGGCGAGCGTGTCAAGCAGATCGTTGTAAAAAAGGATGGCAAAGCGATTTGGTCAAAGAGCATCCGAACCGACCGCGATATGGAAAAAATCAATGACGCCTACGGACTTTCGGTACAGGATCTTAATTTTGACGGACACGATGACATTCTTATTGCGGTTGCAAAAGACGGCGATTGCGTTTCCTATGAATGTTATGTCTTCGTTGATGAAAAGTCGAACTATGAGCTCCACGAGGAGCTTTCCTCGCTCTATAATGTAAAAGCAGATGCACGCCTTAAGGCGATCTTTGCCTTTGAGCAAACAAGAGAGGCGCGCGGAGACGATGCCTATACCACCTGTGACAAAGCGGTCAAGTATTTGTGGAAGAACGGTAAGCTCGTGCCCGATATGTATGCGGCTATTCAGTACTATTCCGATGGCGACATATACCCCTATTACTATTCGGTCTCTTATTACGATGAGGAATTGGGACGATTTATCGATTCCTCAGATAAGTGGCTCACCGAGGAAGAGTATAAAAACGCCGACTTGAGTCTTTTGTATTATTTCAAGTAATCAAAACCATAGAGTAAGGACGGGCGACCATCGGTCGCCC
>JAZNZC010000063.1:0-6847 GCA_045594745.1 Eubacteriales bacterium | reverse complement strand
TAGGGGATGACGTCCTCGGCATCCCGGTTTTTTCATTTTCTTAATTTCAGACACAAAAAACTTAATAAAAAATAAAATCTGACATTGTTTTTTGACAAAATTTGTGATACAATGATAATAATAGAAAAACGCGGAGGGCTGTTATGATTCGGGCAGTTTTATTTGATATGGACGGAACGGTGTTCGACACCGAGCCTATCTATCGCCGTTGTTGGATTCACGCGGCAAAAGAGGTTGGCTTTGATGTGGATATGGATCTCTTTTTTGCTCGCATTTGCGGTCTCAGTATGACAGATATTGCAGCTTGTGTTTATCATTTCTATGGTGAGGACACGCCCTTTGAAGAGATCCGCACGCTCCGCCGCGGTTATCTTGACAAAGAGCTCGAAAGCGGTGTTCTGCCTTTCAAATCGGGTGCTCCCGAAATCTTTGGAGAACTCAAAAAGCGCGGCATCAAAATAGCCCTTGCCACATCAACAGGCCGTAAGATGGTTGACCGCTATTTGCAAATGTCGGGACTTGAGGGCGTTTTTGACGTCATTATGACGGGCGAGAGCGTTGTGCACGGAAAACCTCATCCCGAAATCTTTCTCACTGCCGCCGAGCGGTTGGGAGCTGCACCCGAGCATTGCGTGGTGGTTGAAGATTCCTACAACGGCATCAAAGCCGGTCACGCCGCAGGAATGCACACCGTTATGGTGCCCGATCTGCAACCCTGCACCGAGGAGATCGCATCACTCTTGTGGCATCGCTGTAACACGCTCACAGACATCCTGCCTCTGATCGATAATGAAAACAACAAGCATTGAGATGCTTGGAACAAAAAGGAAGTGAAAGACGATGAAAATCAAAGCGCAAGAGCAAGACATCTTAATGGGGGAACGCGCCAAGCGGAACGGTGTTGCCTTTTCTCTCTTCACGCTCTTTCTCAGCCTCTCCTTCCTTGCCGCCGTTCCCGTTGCAATGCAAGTTACAGGCATTGATGTTTCCACGCTTTTACAAAATTTCTTCCGCATTTGCACAAGTCCTTCCAAGCTTGTCACCGACTATTTTGCGGTTGGCTGTCTCGCCAGCACGTTGCTCAACGCAGGACTTTGCGGTCTTGCCTGCAATCTGCTCATTTTCATCAGCAGAACGCGAGCATCATCCACCACCTTTGCGGCATACATACTCGTTATAGCACATTGTTTTTACGGCCTCAATTTTGTCAATATGTGGCCGCCCTTTATCGGCGTTATCATTTATTGCTTTGTCACGCGCAATCCCTTGCGAAAAAATCTGCACGTTGCAATGTTTGCCACGGCACTCGCCCCCTTTATCAGCGATTTTCTGTTCTGCTACCCGCTTGGTATTTACGTCAATATTGTGGGCGTAAATGTAAATATTGTTGGTATTGTACTGTCGATCCTCTTTGGCTTCGGTTCGGGCTTTCTTGTCCCTGCGCTCCTTCCGGGAACGACCGCTATGTACCGCGGCTACAATATGTATAAGGCGGGGCTCGCTTTGGGAATGTTCGGTATTTTCGTTTACTGCTTCCTTTACCGCACGCTTGGCATTGAGCCTGCGGCGGCGATAGTGGGGGAGAACGCTCATTATTACGAAAGTGTCGGACACGTTTATTGGGGATTTATGAACGTGTTTTTCATCATCCTCTTTGCCGCTTGCGAGCTTTTGGGCTTTTTGCTTAACGGATGCACCTTCCGCAATTACCGACCGCTCCTGCGTTGTACGGGGCACGGCTTGGATTTTGCCGATAAGTTCGGTATGCCCGTTTGCTTCATCAATTTTGGGGTTTACGGCTTTTGTATTTTAGCCTACCTCAATTTGGTATTTCTGTTACCCGTCATCTTTCCGTTCTTGCCCGAGGGCGCAGGCTTTACAGGGCCAACCGTCGGCGTTACCTTTGCAGCTCTGACCTTCTCGGCTGACGGACAACATCCCAAGAACGTTGCGCCCATCGCATTGGGATACGCCATCTTGTTCGCTCTCACCTGCGGCATTTGCACCGCGAGCGGATTGGAAATTCCTTGGACGCTTTCTACCCAAGCTTACATAAACGGTTTGGCTTTCGCAACGGGACTTTGCCCCATTGCGGGTAAGTACGGCTGGAAGTGGGGCGTGGTCGCGGGACTTGTCAGTGCCATCATTTGCACCTCAACAGCGGCAATGCACGGCGGATTTGTCCTTTATAACGGCGGCTTCAACGCAGGTCTGACAGCGTTGATACTTATTCCTGTGCTCGATTTTTATCGCATCGAGCCCATTCACCACGACGACGATTAAAACCATTTGTCATAAAAGAAAGGAACAAAATGTTTTTTTACAGATCAAAAATTACGAAAGGCTTGACGTGTGCGCTATTGATACTGACCTGCCTTTTGATATCAGGATGCCTCAAGGTCGAGGCTCACCGCGAATTTCCATCCGATTCCGAGCAAACAACCGAGCCACCCGCACCGATTGTAGATACTCGTCCGCGCGTAGCGCTGACCTTTGATGATGGCCCCTCGAGTATTACCACCAAGCCCATTGTAGACGAATTGAACAAATACGGCTACCATGCAACCTTTTTTGTGGTGGGCAACCGCGTAGATTACACTCCCGGTGAAGATAACGGCTCCGAAGCGATGGTCTATGCCGTAGAGAATGGCAACGAGATCGGTATTCACGGATATACGCACCAAGCAAATTATGCTTCTTGCTCGGATGAGACCTATGAATATGAAATTTTTCAAACCCTGCAAGCAATACAGACAAAAATTCCGGGATATGAAGTGCGTGTGATGAGACCTGTCGGTGGCTCTATTTCGGGAATTCGTGTATCAGAGAGCCCCTTTGCCGTAGTTAATTGGAATATTGACACGTTGGATTGGGAACTCCGCTCTCCGGCAGGAAACGAGGATAAGATCAACACCATCGTCGAAAACGCGCTTGCTGACATTGAGGATGGTGACATCATCCTGATGCACGACATCTACAACAATACATACGAGGCGACCGTTATCATTCTCGCACGCCTGAACGAAATGGGATACAACGTAGTCACCGTCTCCGAGCTGCTTGGTGATGATTTGCAAGCGGGTGTGCGCTACACGCACGGGCCGAAGGGAGCACAATAAACAAAACGAAGGGATAGCGCGAGGCTATCCCTTTGTTGTTTCCTTTTCAAAAATTAGGAGTATATTTACTTGTAGCAGATGTGAGATCCTGCGAAAATCCGTCAAAGCCGAGGTTGGTAGCGCAGGCTTGCACGGATTGATACTCAAACGAGGTCAGTCGGCGGTGGAGATTGGGGTAGAGCGCATCCTCGGCGAAGTCGGGGGTATATTGCCCCATCAAGGAGAGGAGAAAGGCATTCGTGCCGAATTTTTTGGCAAGCGCTGTGAGTAGGTCGACCGAGTCTGAACGACAACCGGGTAGGATGAGATGTCGCACGATCATTCCGTGCAAAAGGATGCCCTCATCCGAATAGAGGCGTGTGCTTCCCACTTGGCGAAGCATTTCCGACAGTGCACGAATTGCCACCGCATAATAATCGGGAGCCGAAGAGTATGCCGCCGATACGGCAGGCGAAAAATATTTGACGTCGGGCAGATAAACATCCACAAGACCGTCAAGCGCGCGCAGAGAGTCGACGCTTTCATAGGCACTGCTGTTCCACACGATGGGGATATGCAAAAGCGGCCGCGCACGTTCCAAAAGGCGAGCGAGCTGCAAAGTATAGTGCGAGGGGGTGACGAGATTGATGTTGTGTGCCCCTGCATCCTGCAAGCGCAGCATTGCATCCAGGAGTGCGTTGTCGTTCATTTTGCGACCCACACCGCCGTGGCTGATGGCGCGGTTTTGGCAGAACACGCAACGCAGGTTACATCCGCCAAAAAAGATGGTTCCCGAGCCGCGCGAGCCGCTGATGGGTGGCTCTTCCCAAGCGTGTAGCCCCGTGCGGGCGACAAGAAATTCATCGGGGGAAGCGCAAAAGCCATAGCTTTCCCCATGGCGGTCAATTTGACATTCACGCGGACATTGACGGCAGAGCATATGCGTTCCTCCTTTTGACAGTTTTCTTTATTGTAGCATACTTTTTGCAAAAATGCAACAAAAATTTGCTGTCTTGACAGAAAGACTGTTTTGTGATATAATGAAACGGAAACGAAATCAAGTTGGAGCATTTTTATGAACTTTGCGTTTTTTCTTATGAGCATCGCGCTTGGCGCAGGACTCGCAATGGATGCCTTTTCGGTATCCTTGGCCAACGGACTCAACGAGCCTTGTATGGGTGCGCGCAAAATGTGTGGCATTGCAGGCGTGTTTTCTTTTTTTCAGTTTGCCATGCCGATGATCGGATGGATCTGTGTACATACCGTTATGCAGTATTTTCAAGTATTTGAAAAGCTCATTCCGTGGATCGCGCTCGCACTCCTTGGCTTTATTGGCGGCAAAATGCTGTACGAAGGCATTACCTGTGGGGATGAGGAAGATTGCGGATGCAGATCCGTTGGCTTTTCTGCGCTCCTCGTGCAGGGTGTGGCGACCTCTATCGATGCACTCTCGGTCGGCTTCACCATTGCCGAATACGATTGGCTGATGGCGCTTGTTTGCTGTCTTGTCATTGCCATCGTCACCTTCATCCTGTGCGCGATCGGACTGCTTTTGGGCAAGACCTTTGGCACAAAGCTTGCGGGCAAGGCTTCTGTTTTCGGCGGCTCGATCCTTATCATCATTGGTATTAAGATCTTCATTGATGGCGTTTTCTTGGCATAAGGGCAAAAGGGCAGAGAATCTGTCTCTTGATGCTGTTATGATATAAAACAAAAAACAGGAGGTTTTTATGGAAAAATTTTTGAGTTGGATCGTTCCTATTTTGCAGGATGTCGGTCTCAAGCTTTTGATCTCTATTGCTATCTTTATCGTTTGCCGCTTTATTATCAAGGCGGTCGTTAAGGCGTTGCGCACAGGTAAGGCGGCACAAAAGATGGAGCCTACCGTGGCACATTTTCTTGCCAACTTTGTCAACATTGTTTTATACATCATCCTTGCCGTCACTATCATTGCCATTATGGGAGTTCCTATGGCATCTGTCATTGCTGCCATCGCCTCTGCCGGTGTTGCTATCGGTCTTGCTTTGCAAGGGGCGCTGAGCAACTTTGCAGGCGGCATTATGATCCTGCTCTTCCACCCCTTCCGCGTGGGAGATTTCATTGAGGTCAACGGCTTTTCGGGCACAGTTGATGACATTGATGTCTTTTATACCTTCCTCAAAACCCCCGACAATAAATCCGTTACCATTCCTAACGGCAGTGTTATGGGCAATGAAGTAATCAATTATTCGGCTAATGGCACGCGCCGCGTGGATCTGAATATTGGCGTTGCATACGGCAGCGATATCGACCGCGTGAAGGCAATTCTTCTCGAAGAGGGTGCCAAGCACGAGCTGGTATTGAAGGATCCCGAGCCCTTCTGCCGTCTTTCGCAACAAGGGGACAGCTCGCTGACATTTGTTCTGCGCGTTTGGACCAACACGCCGGATTATTGGCAGGTCAACTTTGATGTTCTCGAATCTATTCACAAGAGACTCGAGGCCGAGGGAATTGAGATCCCGTTTCCGCAGGTCGATGTTCACGTCAAACAATAATACGTCTGTCAAAATTGGCGTAGAACAAAAGCCACACTAAGAGGCAATTCAAATGCAATTAAAACTTTGCACACACTATAAAATGTTGAAACCCATCGAGGAAATCGGTGGGTTTCTCCATTTTTATGTGTGGCTTTTTCGTCGCGCTCGACCTCTCTGCCGTACCTTTGTACGGCGGCGATAGGCCGATTACGCCATCTGCATCCAATTTTGACAGTCTTGCTGGTTGTTTGTTTTTTTGGTGTTGTTTTTCATAAAATTTTGTGTTGTTGGTTGACTTTAACGGCATATTGTGGTATAATATTAAGATGTAAAAATATGAAAAATGAGAAAGGAAATCTTGTAGGAGTATGCTAAAAAAACTTGCAAAATGTGTGCGAGAATACAAGGGCGTAACGATCTTGACACTTCTTTTGATGATTGGTGAAGCAATCGTCGAAACGCTCATTCCCTTTGTAACAGCCACCTTTTTGATCAACCAAATTCAAGAACAGGGAAAGAACCTGGATATGGGTTACATCCTGGCTGTTGGCGGTGTTCTTGTTTTGATGGCGGTGATATCGCTGACCTGCGGAGGACTTGCAGGCTTTACGTCGGCACGTGCGGCTGCGGGCTTTGCAAAAAATCTGCGCCATGACATCTTTGCTAAAATTCAAACCTTCAGCTTTGGTAATATCGATAAATTCTCTTCTGCGTCACTTGTAACGCGTATTACCACCGACGTGCAAAACGTGCGTATGGCGTTTATGATGATCATCCGCACGGCAGTGCGCAGCCCCTTAATGCTGATCTTTTCTATTTTTATGTCGGCATATATGGGCGGTTGGCTTGCCGCTACCTTTGTGGTGGTCATTCCTATTCTCGGCGGCGGACTTTGGCTTGTAAGCCGAAAGGCAATGCCTGCTTTCCGCAGTGTGTTCAAAAAGTACGACCGACTCAACGAGTCTATTGAGGAAAACGTGCGCGGTATGCGCGTTGTCAAGGGATTTTCGCGCGAGGAATACGAAAAAGAGAAGTTTGCAAATGCGGCAGATTCCATCTGCAACGATTTCACCCGCGCGGAGCGCATTGTAGCCTGCAACACCCCTTTGATGAATTTCTGTATGTATTTCAATATGATCGTGGTGCTGTTGCTGGGCTCTTTCCTTGCCATCAGCGGTATTGGCGGTGTGAAGATCGGTCATATTTCGGCGCTTCTTACCTACGGTATGTCCA
>JAZNZC010000062.1:0-3237 GCA_045594745.1 Eubacteriales bacterium | reverse complement strand
CCGTCTGTCACAAGCGGTCTGCGTCTCGGCTCTGCGGCGGTGACCTCCCGCGGATTTAACACGGAGGATATGCGCGAGGTGGCAAGACTTATTTCCCTGACACTCAAGGACTTTGACAACAATGAAAATGAGGTAAAAACCAGAGTAAAGGAGCTTCTTTTGAAGTACCCTCTCTACGAATAAAAAATGAAACGCGATACAGAAAAAATGTATGCGACGATGAGCCCTTGGAAGCTATTTTTCATCGTTGCTCTGCCCGGAATGATAAGCATGTTCGCAATGTCGATATACAGCATCATTGAAGGCATTTTTATCGGTCAGATTCTTGGTGAGGGCGCGTTTGCCGCGGTCAACATTGCAATGCCACTCGTTATGATCAATTTCTCGCTGGCTGACCTGATCGGCGTGGGTGCATCGGCACCGATCTCTATCGCACTTGGTCGCGACGATCACAAAACGGCAAACAACGTCTTCTCCTGCGCGGTCATTCTCAATTTTATCGCATCGGCAATAATGGGGGCAATTATGTTTTTTGCCGCCGAGCCACTCTCCCGTATGATGGGCGCGGATGACCAGCTTTTGGATGCCGCAGTACGTTATTTGCGCACGTATGCGCTTTGCGGACCCGTAACAACCATCTTTTTTGCAATGGATAACTACCTGCGCATTTGCGGACACGTAAAAACGAGTATGTTTGTAAATATCGGCTGTAACGTTGGTACACTCGGCTTTTTGACACTGTTCCTCGTTGTTTTGGATATGGACGTTGTCGGCTCGGCACTCGCAACCTGCATTTCGATGTGTACTTGTGCGGTGATTTGTCTCATCCCTTTTTTACGCAACAAGCAGCTCTTGAAATTCACAAAGCCGAAGTTCAGTTTTGCGCTTTTCCGACAGATCGCCGCGTGCGGCTCTCCTGTGTTCCTCAATAACGTTTCGGGGCGTGTGACCTCAATATTGATGAACATCTCCCTGATGACGCTTGGTGTCAAGCTCCTTGGTGAGGGCGGCGGACAGACGGCTGTTGCTGTGTATGCAGTCCTGATGTATGCCTCGGACCTTTGCTGGCCGCTTCTTTACGGCATTGCCGATTCTCTTGCCCCCGCTCTTGGATATAACTGGGGTGCAAAGAATTACGGTCGTGTCAAGCGCATCGTCAAGTGCGCCTACATCGGCACAGCGATCGTGGGGCTTGTTTCTACATCGATTCTCTTTTTCTTCCCCGATACGATCGCTTCTTGGTTTGTCAATGCCGAAGAAACACGTCTGCTTGAAATTTCGACACACGCTATTCGTCTTTTCTGCTTTGCCTACCTCTTCCGTTGGTTTGGCGTGACTACACAGAGCTATTTTAGTGCGATTGAAAAGCCGTTGCAGGCAACCTTGATTTCGGTTGGTACAGCATTCGTCTTTCCCGTCCTTCTCCTCGGAGCACTTTGGGGCTTTGGACTTGATGGCATTTGGTTCAACTTTGTTGGCGTCAATGCGCTGACCGCAATTCTTTCTGCCCTTCTCCTCTCTCACCTGATGAAGGAGATCACGAGGCGCGAAAAAGAAATGGAATAAAAAGTCATGGCCACCGGCTAAGCCGGTGGCTTGCTCAGCCCTATAAGGGCATGTTACTGGCGTGGCTGAAAGCCCACTGAAATATTCGACATTTGCAAGATTGCCCCACCGCCACAGATGTGGCAACTATCTTTAGCCTCCCTTGTGTAAAGGGAGGTGGCATTTTCGCAAGAAAATGACGGAGGGATTGTAAAAAAGTCAAAGTCACATCAAAACAATCCCTCAGTCAGCCAAATGGCTGACAGCTCCCTTTACACAAGGGAGCCTTTTTTACGGATGTTCGCTGTTTTTTCGGAAAGCATGATAACAAAAATGAGTTTTACTCTAAACTTGGCTTAACTAATTAGCCCTGCCTCGATGCTGAAGAGCCCTTTGATGTGCTCGCGCAGGGGCGGATTTTTGGATAGCTCAGGGTCGTTTGTCAGCAGCTCGCGCGCATCGGCGGCGGCTTCGGTAAGCACCGAAATATCCTCGCCTGCATCGGCAAGACGGAAGGAAAGTCCGCCGCTCTGCCGTACCGCTCCGCCCTCGGCGGTAGCCAAAAAGTCACCCGGGCCGCGCTGGGCAAGGTCTTGCTCGGCTATGCGGTAGCCGTCGTATGTGGTGCGCATAACCTCAAGGCGCTCACGCGAGGTGCGCGAGACCGCTCCGTCACCGCCCATAACAAGAATACAATGAGATTTTCTCGCTCCGCGTCCAACACGTCCGCGCAGCTGATGCAGCTGCGAAAGGCCGAACCGCTCGGCGTTCTCAACGATCATCAGTGCCGCATTGGGCACGTTGACACCTACTTCGATAACCGTGGTGGAAACAAGCACGTCGAGCTTCCCCTCGGCAAATTCTTGCATAACGGCATCCTTTTCTTTACTTTTCATACGTCCGTGCAAAAACGCCACACGCACCTCGGGAAGCGCCTTTTGCAACTCCTCGGCAAATGCGACTGCCGCTTTGAGCGGCGGCTTTTCCTCGCGCGCAAGGAAGATCTCGTCAAGATCAGAAAGTGTGACCTCTTCGGGCTCTTTTTCTTGTTCCTCGACCGCGGGGCAAACGACGTAGACCTGTCCGCCCTCGTCGACCTGCTTTTGAATGAACGCATTGAGGCGCGCGCGGTAGGTCTCATCGACCACAAAGGTATCTACTCTTTGTCTGCCCGCGGGCATTTCGTCAATGCGGGAAATATCGAGCTCGCCATAAAGCACCAGCGCAAGCGAGCGCGGAATAGGAGTAGCGCTCATAACCAAAAGGTGGGCGTTTGTGTTCTTTTCGGCAAGGCGTGCGCGTTGGCGTGCGCCAAAGCGGTGCTGCTCGTCGGTAACAACAATTCCAGGAGCGGCAAATTCCACGTCATCGGAAAGCAGCGCGTGCGTGCCGATGACGACCTGCAATCGCTTGCTCTCATCCTCGCTTGAAAGTGCCGCCTTGATGCGCCTCTTTTCTGCCGCGGTGGTCGCACCGACAAGGAGCGCGCAGGAAATACCCATTCCTTCAAATACGGGGGCAAGGTCGGAATAGTGCTGACGCGCCAAAATTTCGGTGGGCGCCATCAGCGCGGCTTGTCTGCTGTTTTGCACCGCGATCAGCATTGCCGCAGCGGCACAAACGGTCTTGCCGCATCCAACGTCACCAACCACGATTCTGCCCATAGGGGTATTCTTTGCCATATCGCGTGCG
>JAZNZC010000061.1:0-11029 GCA_045594745.1 Eubacteriales bacterium | reverse complement strand
AAATAAGAATTTGTAGGAGGGAATAATTCATGCGATTTTTTCACGCTATCGATGTGGAACGTCTATTGAAAATAAAAGGAAAACGAGGTTACGGCATCTCCCTTGCCGTTGTCAAAGGCGACGAAATCGAGACATACTGTTCTGGCAGTGGCAGATACGGACAGGACTTCCCGGTAAATCCTGACATGCTGTTCCAGGCCGGTTCTATCAGTAAGCCCATGTTTGCACTGACGCTCCTTCGATATGTGGACAAAGGACTCATCGATTTAGATGCGGATATTTCGGGTATTCTCAGCGATTTTGTTAAGAAGCCTCCTATGACTTTCCCTGCACTGCTATCCCACACAGCAGGGTACAGCGTTGGCGGATTCATGGGATATCGCGCCGACGCCCCGTTACTGTCGTTGGAGGATGTGATTGCAGGACGCGGCAACTCAAAGAAGGTCGTCAAAATCAAGCCCTACGGAAAGCAGTACAGATATTCTGGCGGTGGCATTACGCTGGCTGAGCTTGCCTTTACGCGACTTGCGGGAACATCGCTCAGGGATGCTTTTCAGAAAGAAGTCGCCGAGCCTCTATGCTTAACCAGAACCGGTTATTTCCAACCGCTTGACGAGGATTTGGTTGCTAATGCCGCGTTTGGAGGTAGGCTCGCATACAGAAAAAAAGAAGATTCCGCCCATGGTTATCATTACTATCCGGAACACGCTGCAGCAGGTCTTTGGACAACGCCTATAGAGATGACGAAGGTCGGTATTGCGCTTTCGAGAAGCTTCCGCAAACGGGGGTTGCTCGAACAGAAGACTGCTGAACGAATGGCAACTCCTATATTAGGTGGCTGTGGGCTTTGTCTGTTCCGCAATGGGGATACCGCATATCATTACGGTGGAAACGAGGGTTTCCTTACATTTTGGAGATTCTCCCTGAAGGAAGACCTTTGTGTAGCCGGCATGGTCAACAATAGCTATGGTCATACCTTTGAAGCAATGAAAGAAATCGAGAATAAACTGTTTGAAAGTTTACAGAATACAGACACATCAAAATAGTCAAATTCCAATATGTCGAACAGAAGGAGGTGCAGTATGGCAGAGTATTTTCCCTACGAGGATATAGTAAATCTCCCTCGACACATATCAAAGGTTCATCCCCAGGCGACAATGGCTGACCGTGCTGCACGATTCAGTCCGTTTGCTGCTATAAGCGGATATGAGGATATGGTAAAAGAAGCGGCTCGTGTAACCGAAGAACGCATCGATATAACTGATGCAACGAAGGAACTGCTTAATGAGAAGCTGAATATGATCGTTGAGTTCCTTGATGAAGAGCCGGAGGTTACCATCACATATTTTGAACCCGATAAAAAGAAAGACGGCGGTGCCTATATCAGCATCACCGGAACAGTAAAGAGAATCGATGAATACGAACGAATCGTCTTGATGAGCGACGATAAGAAGATCAGGATTGACGAAATATACGCCATAGAAAGCGATTTGTTTTATTCGCTTGGGCTTGATTAGGAGGATTTTTTTATAAGCACCTGTCATATTTGAATTTAAATGTTGACTTAATAAGTGAAAGGCATAACGCGCGGTGCCAATTGTCACGGAAAGGAGTATTATGGATGATAACAGAATAATCGAATTATTGTTTGAGCGTGCTGAAACTGCGCTCAATGAAGTATCCCATAAATATTCCCGACTGTACAAAGGGATTATCAGAGAAGTTCTGAGCGATGAAGGCGATATTGATGAATGTGCTAACGACGTTCTGCTCGCTGTGTGGAATACCATACCCCCGAACAGACCGAATAGCCTTACGGCATATATCTGCAAGATCGCCAGGCGCATCGGCATAAACAGGCTGAAATATAATACAAGGCAAAAGAGGAACACAGGCTACATAGTGATGCTCTCAGAGCTTGACGATTGTTTGCCGGCAGAGGAACCGATTGACGATAGCGATGAACGCAGCGAGATCATTCAAGCTGTTCTGTCTGATTTTCTCCGTGATCTTGATCCCGAAACTGAAATCCTGTTTGTGCGCCGATATATGTATCTTGAATCAGTGGCAGAACTTGCCCAGCGGTTTGATCTTGATGAAAACCGCGTATCGGTAAAGCTGTACCGCGCGAGAAAAAAGCTAAAAAAGGTGCTTGAAAAGGAGGGTATCAAAGTATGAAAAGCTCTCGCAATGAAAAGTTCTCCGAACACTTATTGAATGTCGACGAAGAGATCCTTACCAACGCATACGAAATTGATGACGCTGAAAAGCTCAGACAATATATCAAAGCGAAGAACGCAAAGACCAAGAAACCGTTTTATATGACTCCTATGTTTCGCAGAGTGGCTGCAATCGCAGCTTGCTTCGTGTTGATTATCGGGGTTATGTTTTCCATCCCCGGACTCTTATCACACGATAAGAATCGCAATCCGCAAAACAATCATCACGGAGAAGTTGTTCCGCCTTGGCTGAAAGGTGAGGAATCCTATCTTACAATCAACAGCATTGATATGCTGAATTACTACTCTGCGATCCGAGTTTTAGAGGATCCTACTGAAGTCAAAACAATGTCTGCAAAGACCGACGCAAAGATCATGTTCCTGTCTGCCAACACGCGAACTACGTCCAATATTGGAATCGTATTGCTGTCTAACACGAACGATCACGGCGTTGGATATGATTCTTCTCCAGACAAGCCTACAACAAATGCTCCGCCATCCCCGAAAATCGTTTACTACGAGTTGGAAAGAGATGCTGTGTTTACCGTCTCGAATGTTTTCTTCTTCCAAATAGAACTGACCGATGCAAAGGGCTTCCTGGCTTCTAAGGTCGGAACCGGAACGGTCGATGTAGTTATCACCAAGAATGACATGGAAGATCTGATCACCTTCCGTAACGGCGACAGATTCTACTCCTGCTGTGCAAACGGCGGCGGTTGGGACATTGGAAAGTGGGAGTTTTCTACTCATAAGTACGTAGAAGATTTCTGCCTCGTTAAAAACTTGGAACAGGACAATTATCAGTTCGTGGTCGAATTTGATCGTCTTGGAAATGCTACAGGAATTAAGTGTGAACCATATAAAACCGGTGGCCCGCACGCAGATATGAATATGTCGGTTGTTAGTTCAACTCATATCGCAAGCACGAATGCGAGATTTACAATCGCAGATCTTGAAGAATACTTCAACACCGGCAAGTTCCCCGAGGGAACGGAGGATCCTTCTCAAAACGAAAATCCTCCCGTGGTTCCGCCTCCCACTGAAACAGCAGATTTTTATACCAATGGACAATATATCTTCGAACTGAAGAGTGACAACACATTTGCCTATTACAGCGTAGATGAAAACTCCGCTGTATACCGCAAAGGAAGCTACTCATGGGGCTGTGACGCGATTGAATTCAGATTCACGCATGAAGGAGAGGTTGTCGAAACAGTAAGCTGCGATCTTACCGGACCGATCAGCTTCACATATAACGGTTCGGAATACGCCAAAGAGCCAACCGGAGGTGAGCAGTCATGAAGAAAAGTGTTAAGATAACTCTGTTTGCTCTCGTAACAGTTGTGGCTCTCGCCGTGATTGCACTTTGTGTATTGCTTGCGATGGATTTCCGATTTAGTGCAGAAGGAGCGATCCACTCCTATTGGCACAAGGGAACGCATATCGAAGCTGATGAATACGACTTTTGGCTGAATGACGTGAATGATGAAAACGAAAAGTTCGTTTACGGAGCAGGTCATACGGCAGTCAAACAATATGGCTTCCTGTACAAAGAAGTTGAAGAAGACAGCCGCAAAGAGCTGATCGACCAATACGGATCCTATGTTGGCAGTCTTACCCGTTATAAGGGCAAAGAAACAGACTATTACTTCATCCATTGGATGCAAAGTGTAACCGGAATCGTAGATGGCGAGTATACGCAATCGATGCGTTACTTCACAGATACCATCACGGTGAATGACAAGGATATTAAACTCCTTGCTCATTGCTTCTTTGAACTGGACGAGGAAATGAAAACCCTTGTAGTTAAAGGCGAAAAGATCACGATTGTCGATGAGTATGAAAAGCCTTCTGTATCGGTTTTTGCACCCGAGCCGAACGATACATCTCTCGAATTTTGGATCACCGAAAACGTCGGGAACGTCGACTTTTCTCAGCATAACGAGATCTACGGTTGGATGGGCGCAAGAGAGTTCTATGGAAAAGGTTATTCTTCCGTCAAAGATGAGGACGGCAATGATGTGAAGCCCGAGCATTACGTTACCTATCTGATTACCGCATATCCCGATTATGCAGACGGTGGACAGTTTGTTACACGAATAGATATCACAGATCCGACCGTATCTGTGTACGGCTTAACCGTCAATTCTTCCATCGAGGAATATGATGCTGTGTTCAGAAAAATGGGTTATGTGATCTCTGTGGAAGAGCGTGGCGTGAATACCGTCTTTACAGCAACTCGTGCAGGTATAACCTTTGAGTTGTGTATAAGACCTGATGGACTTACCCCAAGCCTTGTTATTAAAGCAGAAGTAACCAACCGCGAAGGAATCGTATTCTAAAACGAAAGGAGCCACGAGATGAAGAGAATATCTGCATTAGCTATTTGCTTGGTACTTGTTATGCTATGCTTTACGGGTTGCCAAGAGAAAAATGAATATACGCCCACCGGCGAGTTCTATATCAAAACATCTCCTTCTCGCGGTGATGGCGGTGTTGCAGATGTTATCAGCCTTGAAGCTGAGCACAAGACATATGAAGACGATGGTGATATTACCGTTCCTATGACGGTAGGCCTCGGCCATCTGCCCGGTCATGATTTATACGGTGATGATGTTCAGGATACCTTCTATGTGCTTTATAAGATCATCGAATCTCCCTGGACTGCCGATAAGGAAGCTGCTTGGGAAAAGAAGATAGAATATGCAGACTCTTGGCACGATTCCAAATATGATTCTACCGAACAGGAAAATCGCTCATTTCTGATTTTTCCTCATTACGGAGAGTTCTACCCGCTGTATAAGGAAACAGTTGACATTGTCTTTCCGGCAGATGTAGAAAAAGGAACTTTACACGTTGAGGTATATACTGTGATAGAAGGGCGAGAGGATCAGCAGTTTGCCGAACTTAGTTTTTACTTCAAAAGAGAAAATGGAATCTTAACCTTGGATCCGAACGATCGATGAGAAAAGGAGGCACGGCCAATGAAGAAAAGAATGATAAGCATTGGAGAGATTTTGGCGTCTCTTGGATTGATTCCGCTTTGGTTTGTCAAATTCTTTCATGGAGTAGGTCATCTGCCCAGTCAAAGCAATCCCGACATAATCGTGCAAGTAGATTTTTATCACAGCATGTATGAGAACGTAAATGCTGATATATTCGGATTTATGTTTCCGTTGTCGATTAGCTTGATAGCATTTTCTGTTATCTTTTCTTCTGTTTGCTTGAAGTATCCGAATAACAAGAAAATGCAGACAGCGGGACACATTATCTTTGGGATCACCGTCGGAGTATTCTTGTTCTCGCTGCTTCTTGCATCGACTGTGGGACGAGGATACTGACAATTAACCACGTATAAGCCGTCGAAATGCCGACGGCTTACGCGGCTATATACAGATAGCCAAAGGAGGATGAAAAGTGGATAGGAAGATTGATTTTAAAAAGATGTTACGACTCGTTTCTCCATTACTCGCCTTTGCCGTGCTTATTGTCCCGTATAGTTGGGCGAATCAAGCGTTTATAGTTGATTGGCTGGGGTGCGGATGCCCAAAGGTGGATGAGCTGGGTAACACCATTACTCCCGACTTCAATGCAAATGACTTTACAGCTCTGTTTTGGGGATTTATTACGATATGTGTCACGGTCGCAGCTGTGTTCTTATCGAGAAAGATCTCCAAAGGAAAGTGGTGGCTTAGAATCCTGTACGTGGTAGGAATGCTGACAGTATCACTGCTGATTTCTTATCAGTTCATACAGATGATGATGTGGAAATAAGAAATGAGGTGACTTTGAATGTATCAATACGAATACGAAAAGGTAAGTTGTGAATTGGGCGGTTGGGGCTTAGGCTCGGGAAACATCTATGAAATCGATGACTACCGTTCAGTCATTGAAAAAAGAGCAAAGGAAGGCTGGCGCTATGTCGGATATATTCCCACAAGACAGCGCGGAACTGGACACGTCCAGGAGCTTGATCTGATTTTTGAAAAAGAGATCTGAGAGGTGGTCATGGTGAAAAAGAAAACTCTGATAATTGCAACAGTAAGCGTTTTGATTGCCGCTCTGCTGATTGGCTCCTTCTTCTTGTTGGATCATTTACTCGAACCAACTGCAGCTGAATTCATCAACAACAGTAAAACGACCTTGCATTATAAATTGGGAGATACGGACAGCATCACATATCCCAACAACTTCGTGAAGCACGAATATGAGGAAGGATACGAATATGCAAGCATAGAACGTGATGTAATCTATGCATTCACTCACTTGCATGGAAAAGATCAAAGTCCGGTCTGCTCCTATATATACGTATCAAAAACCGATGAAAGCGATCCCGGTGTGCTCTTCGACATTTATATTGGGGAATCTATTCGAGTTGAGAAGAACGAAACGCTTGGAACCGAGAAACGATCGCTCTTTGATTTCTTAGAGGAAAACGGCTTTGAGGAAATCAAGGATATAGACTATAAGGAATCGTATCTTGAATACGTCGACGGCAACCGTTGCCAATGGCATTGCTATCGAAAAAACAATGTGGATCTGAATGTCCTGGTAGATCAAACCGGAGGCTCGGAACTGCGTGCCTTTGAGATTATACTGACATCAAAAGAGTAAAACAGGTTCGATTCTCGCATTTCGGGAGTGATTCCTTCATCCGAGGGTGGTATTCCTTCTGACGAAATGATAGAATTATAGCAACGAATAACCCGAATGTGAGGATCAATCATATGGAAAAGAAAACGATAGGTAAATTTATATCGGCCTTGCGCAAAGCAAACGGTATGACACAGAAGGAACTTGGCGACAAGCTCTTTGTTTCAGATAAAACGGTGAGCCGATGGGAGTGCGACGAATGTACGCCGGAGCTTTCCTTAATACCTTTAATCGCAGAGATCTTCGGCATCACTACCGACGAGCTTTTGCGCGGTGAACGAAACAACCCCGACCGAGAAACAGCCACCTCGGAAGATGTGGCGAGTAAGCAGAAAGCAAAAAGCGACAAGCAATTCAAGCTGATGCTACATAGCAGAAAGAAGAAGTTTACTAACCTCTCCTTTATCTCAACAGGTCTTATCATCGTAGGACTTATAGCTGCTATGATATGCAATCTCGGCTTCTCAAAAGGTCTGCTCGGCTTCTGCCTTGCAAGCGTATTCTTCGTAGCAGCTACGATATGTCAGATCTGCTTCACGGTGAGCTTCAGATTGCTTATCGACGAGGAAGAAACAGAACACGCCAAGGAAATAAAGAAAGCGAACACAGATATGGTGTTCAGCTCAGTAAAGATATTCTTCGGAATACTTCTGACATTCGCATTCTGTCTGCCGATAGCGGTTATTACCCTTGAATATTTCAATAGCTATTACGGACTTGTGATAGACTCGTGGATTTTGTTTGGCACGATGTTTGCAGTAGCCGCGTTTCTTGCCGCATACTGCATATACAAGCTGATTATCTTGAAGGTCCTTGTAAAAAAGGAAATAGTGTACCTAAATGAAACTGCGGTTGAAAAACTCACAGCTAAGAACAAGGTGCTGAAGAAATGCTGCACAGTTTACGCCATCATCTTTGCTGTCATAATGGTGGGCTTAATTTCTGTTTCTATCGCTGACGAAAATGGATTATTCACTGAAAAAGTGACCTTCACAGATCCCGACGAGTTTATTGAGTACGTTCAGAATCAGTATGACGAGTGGTATGAGGAGGGATATGGAGATATCCCTAACGGAGATGCTGTCATAGTTGATCCCGATTTGGACAAAGATTTTTCCTACTCTGGACACCCTAATAATTGGGGAAAGATTGATGGCAAGGACTACTACTATCAACCGAATCTTTATTATATTCTTGATGTAAATGAATACGAACCCGGAAAATTCGACATTACCATTATAACAAAGCAGTCCCAATACGATGCTGATGTTATGTTCAACACACTTACTTCATTGCTTCTCATTAGCCATGTGTTGAATTTGCTTGGATGTTCTGCTTGGTATTGCCTTGGAACTTTAAAGAAGAAAAAGTAAAATCAGCCCTCGCTTCAAAAACGGAGCGAGGGTTTTCAAAAATTTTGAGAATATATAAGACCAATGCCGAAAAAAACGTACTTAATGGGTGAAAGCGCTTTTAGATCAGACGAGGGAGGTGAACAACATGGATGATCTGAGAATTATAGAACTCTACTTTGAAAGAGACGAACAGGCAATCAAAGAGACGGATGCAAAGTACGGCAGGCTCTGCCACAGTATCGCTTATAACATTCTGAACAATCACGAGGATTCGGAAGAATGCGTCAACGATACATACGTTGGCGTGTGGAACGCAATTCCACCCACAAGACCAAATAACTTTATGTCATTTGTTTGTAAGATCGCAAGAAATCTGTCTTTGAAACGGTTGGAGTTTATGAAGCGTGAGAAACGGTCAGCAGAAGTGCTTCTGTCTCTGGATGAACTGGAATCGGTGCTGCCGGATGATCGGTACGCTCCCGACGTGAGCGATGAGGATGTAGGTAAGCTGATCAGTAAGTTTCTCCGCACACAGAAAGAGGACGTGCGCAACGTCTTCATTCGCAAATATTTCTTCTTCGATTCCATCGGGGAGATTGCAGAGCGCTTCGGCTTTACCGAGAGCAAGGTGAAGAACATGTTGTTCTACACCCGAAATAAACTAAGAGACTATCTCATTAAGGAGGGCGTTGAAATATGAAGAAACCGAGATTTTCCAGTGCCATCGGCAACCTCGATGATGACCTCATCAAAGCTGCCGCAGAGTGCAAGAGAAAGAAAAAGCCGAACCTCTGGCTGAAATGGGGATCTATAGCAGCTTGTTTTGCTTTCGTTGTGGTTGCCGCTGTTATTGTTATCCCCATGCTGCAAGGAGGAGATCCGGGTATTGAGCTTGGCGATCACCAAAGACCATGGAAGGATGTTACAATCTCTGCAGGCGAGTCTGCATACGTTTGGCCGTGGGAGTATAAGACTATTGATGAGAAATATTTGCTGCTGAATATTGACGGGAAGGAATTCTCTGGGCGGCAAAAGGAAATCGGAGCCACTCTCATTGGTGAGAAAATAGGAACCTATAAGGCAACCGGTTATGATGATTATTCTGAAGGCGTTCATCATGAAAACTTCGACATTTATGAAATAAAGGGTATTTCGTCTGAGGAACTTGTGGCCGCCAATATGGACGGGAAGTATTATGTGTTTATTTCGGAAGAGTGGAATCCTCCGGCAACGTTTGGTGAAGTGTTAGATTTGTATAATCTCCAAAGCACAATGGAGCTAAAACATTTTTCTGTTGAAGAACATGGGAAAGAAGATCGGCACTATAACCTGAGCAACGACGAATATATTTGGGAGTTGCTTTCCAGTTGTAGATCCGCAGAGTATGCCGATCCGAAGGACTGGGTAGCACATGATAGAGATTATATCAGTTTTACAATTACATCCGAAGCACTTGGAGTATATAAGCACGCCATGTATATAACGGAGGATGGTTATTTCTGGACGAATGCATTTAACGGTGCTTATTTGTATCGAATTGGTACGGATACCGCAAAAGCAATCATTGAACATGCATTAGATAATTCTGTGCCGGGTGAATTTGTACCGTATATGCATAGACTTGCGGGAACCATAACCGAGATCGGCGATGGATATATTCTTCTGGATGACTCTATACTGTGCGTTAACCCTGATGACGGTATCGCATATAAAATCGTAACAACCAACCCAAAGATCAGTAGACTCTTTGATTCTGAGATGTTATCGGTTGGCGATACTGTTCAGGTGCAGTATACCGATTTTGTTGATCTGGAACCGAACGCAGTTATTGACTCTGCGGCTGCCATCTATAAAGCAAAAATCTTCGGTGGAGATGTACTAATTCCCGAATAATCTAATGCAATACGAAAGGCGTCGCAGAAATGCGGCGCCTTTTGCTTATTCATCTGCTCTTGATATACCGGAAAGGATTCTTTGAAACTCATCTGACTGAACGTAACTTGCGATGTCTCCGTCAAAGTCATTGACTCGGAGTGCAAAGAGTAAACTACCGTCTTCACATTCACCGAGGTCAAAATGGATCTCATAGTATTGTGTGGTCGGCTCGTCCGGCGAGTCGCTCCCCTTATAAAGCACGTGATGTCCGAGTAGCCCGTTGAATATGATCGGGGTGATTGCTGTGAGCCTTTTAAAATTGATGTATCCAAGAAAGTCTCTATCGAAAAGATGATCAAGAGAGTTACATGACTTGTAACGACAGATGAGAAAATCAAAATTCAGGGTCTTCGACTCATCCTCGCTTACAAAGACGATCCCATCCTCGTGGATTGTTTCCGGATTGCTTTCATAGTAGTATCCTTCCGGCGGGGAGAAGGATAGCCCGTGCTTTTGAAATTTCCCGTTTACGATCTTTATCATTTTGCATTTGTCCTTTCGTGACGAAAAATCTGATATCTATATTGTACCGCAAAAATATGAACTTTTCGATGAGGTATCATTGATACACTTCGGAAAATGATTGATATAGGATACATTGTCCGTAAAGAACGACGGATAAAATTTCAGAAGACGGTTACCGTGTTGACTGCTAATTGGGAACTTTTGATTAAGGACGGACTCTGGAAACCGTAAAAAATTGAAGTGGCTTAGGAGAGGTAACATTATTGACGGTGAAGAAAATAACGTTCTCTGCATTCTCGTCCATGGGAAAATGCCGATTGATATGGATGAAACAAGTCAACATCAGGCAATAAAAAAGTTAATTCAAAGTCTAAGAACAGAATAGTAAGAACAAAGGCGTCG
>JAZNZC010000060.1:0-6978 GCA_045594745.1 Eubacteriales bacterium | reverse complement strand
CCCCACCAAAGCTGACGGGAAATGCACCAGTCAAGGATGTTGTTCATCCAGTTGAAATAGTTTTTGGAGAAGCGCTCGGGAACAAAGCGGATGTCGCCCTGCTCTACCGCCTCGATTGCGGGCTTTGCCAGAGGCTTCATCTTAACAAACCATTGGTCGGACGTCATCGGTTCAACGGTTGTGCCGCAACGGTAGCAAACGCCAACATTGTGGTCGTGCGGAACGGTCTTGACAAGATATCCCTCTGCCTCAAGCTGAGCAACCAGAGCCTTGCGGCACTCGTAGCGATCCATACCCTCGTACTTACCGGCACCTGCATTCATGGTTGCATCATCGTTCATAACCTTGATCTGCTCCAAGTTATGGCGTTGACCAACCAAGAAGTCGTTGGGGTCGTGTGCAGGGGTGATCTTTACGCATCCCGTACCAAAACCGATCTCAACGTAATCGTCAGCAATAACGGGGATTTCTCTGCCAACAACGGGCAGAATGAGGGTCTTGCCGATGAGGTGCTTCATATCCTCATCCTCGGGGTTGACAGCGACGGCGGTGTCACCGAACATAGTTTCGGGACGGGTGGTAGCAACCTCAACGTAGCCATCCTCACCCTTGATGGGATATTTGATGTGCCAGAAGTGGCCGGGTTGATCCTTATACTCTACCTCGGCATCGGAGAGAGCCGTAAGGCAGCGAGGGCACCAGTTGATAATGCGGTAGCCGCGATAAATAAGTCCTTTTTCGTAAAGGTTTACAAATACGTCGCGAACAGCGCGGGAGCAGCCCTCGTCAAAGGTGAAGCGTTGACGCGTCCAATCGCAGGATGCACCCAGCTTTTTGAGCTGACCCGTGATGCGAGCTTCGTATTTATCCTTCCAAGCCCAAACGCGCTCCAAGAACTTTTCGCGGCCGAGATCGTAGCGGGAAAGTCCTTCTTCAACGCGCAGGCGTTCTTCAACCTTAATTTGCGTAGCAATACCTGCGTGGTCGGTGCCGGGGATCCAGAGCGTGTTGAAGCCTTGCATTCTCTTGTAACGAACGAGAATGTCCTGCAAGGTCTCGTCGAGCGCGTGACCCATGTGCAACTGTCCCGTTACGTTGGGGGGCGGAATGACTACGGAGAAATGCTCCGCATCGTTTTTGACGTCGGGCGTAAAGTAGCCCTTGTCGCACCAATTTTGATAAATTCTGTCCTCAAACTCCGACGGCGCGTAAGTTTTTGGCAGTTCGTTGTACTGATCCATTGTAATAGACCTCCTGAAATTTATATCCAAATGTTTTTTTGACAAAAGAAAAAGCCTCCCCGTCCAGCATCAGGACGTGGAAGCACGCGGTACCACCTGATTTTGCATCCATGCCAAAAAGGCGCGCGGATGCACACTCAATTCCCATAACGGCAGAACCCGTTGCCGACTACACAAGAAGCAAAAATGAGCTTCCCTTCCCCGACACCACTCCAAAGTGACTTCCACATCCTTTGCTAAGGGCTTGCACCAACCGCCCTCTCTCTGCGCGCAAAAGGTCTGCGTACTCCTCTTTTTCATCGTGTTTCAAGTTATTGTATCACAAAAATGTGGAATTGTCAATATATTATATGAAAATATTGTGGGGAAAACTTCTTGCAAGAAGTTTTCCCCACACCCCTTTCAAGAACTCTCGAACAACAATTATCTAAATAGAGTTGTTAGTGCGCGGACAGACGGGCGGCGCGAACGCAAGGTTCGCTTTTGCTGCCGCGAGCGGCTAGGGACCACTAACCCTATCCGCTAAGAGCGTTGATTCGCGTAAAAACGGGCGACCGATGGTCGCCCGTTATTATGTTACCAAATGTCCTCTTCTTCGATAAAACCCATAGCCACTTGCTCATTCAACATTTGCATTAAATACTTGCGGTCTGTATTTTTGTATTCCCAAACCTTCTCGCGGCACACATAGTGTTTATTAGGTCTATCGTCATCAATAACTTTGCCGTCGGCAATTCTCACGCTATATCCGTCCACCAAAACACCCGGCTTTATGTGCTTTTGCAATATATATGGGATTTTTTCTTCGGTAGAGACAAAATGAATGCGTACCTCCCACTCTTTTTCTGCAATCCCCTTCTCTGTACCCACACATTTATAAACTGTAGCATCTTTTTTGTAAACACCACATTCCTTGGCTACACCATAATTCAAAATAGACTCATCAAAATCATCAAGCGATAATCCAAAATGATATTCCGTAACGATAGTTAATGGCTTATTTGTAAAAGCGTAGTCAAAAAGCTCGTCCATTGTAATGCAAAACAACTGCGCAATTTGAGGAAGCATTGTTATATCGGGATAACTCTCGCCATTTTCCCATTTGCTGACAGCGGCTTTTGTCACACCGAGTATGTTGGCAAGTTCCTCTTGCGTCAAGTCGCGTTCTCTTCTCTTGGTTTTTATTTTTTGACCAATTTTCAGATTTGACATATCATAACTCCTTCAAAGTGAATTGTTCCGGAACTGATTATATTATATCATAAATCCTCCAAAAGTCAAGAGAGAGTTGATATACTTTGTCAACCATTGGTTATCAAATTCCCGCCAATTTTGAAACAACTTTCTTAGCGGATGGGGTCTTGGTGGGTCTCGCTGCGGCTCGGTCACGCTCACGTTCTGACAGTCCGCCGGACTGTCATTCATTACGTTCGCGCCGCTTCGCTACCCAGCCGCTTGCGGCAGCCCAAGCGAGCGTCACGCTCGCGCCGACTGTCTATCCGTACAGTGACGAATTATATTCGGAATATATTTGTGCGAGAGTTCTTGAAAGGGGCGTGGGGAAAACTTCTTGCAAGAAGTTTTCCCCACAAATTCGCGTCCTTATTTCATCCTCTTTGCCACCAAAGCGCGCAAACCTTTGAGTAAAGCGGGCGCATTGAGAGCGCAAATGGCGAGAGTGCACAAAAGTGTCCACCAAATACGGCCTGTGACGTCGAGAGTCATAATAGCAGCTGCTCCGAGGAGAAGTGCCGTGCTGATGCAAAGACGCGGCAAGCAAAGCTTAAACGGAATGATGCGCGGTGCATCAATAAGGCGCAAAACCAGCACCAAGGCGTAGCTTGCAAGGGTTGCGATGGCGGCTCCGAGAGCACCTATGGTGGGAATGAGCCACAGATTGAGCGCGATATTCGTCAGTGCTCCCGCAAGAGCGGTAACAAAGGAGTGGCTACTCTTCTTTCGTACAAGATAAACACTCGCGAGGAAAGAAACGAGTGCTTCGAGAGCCGCCGCACACAAGAGTGTGGGCATATATCTCCACGCCTCAAAAAAGGTGACGTTGAGAAGCAATTTTGTAAGGAAACGCGAGAGCAGGATCAGTCCTGCGCCGCCGATCATGATGACCGACAAAAACGCATCCCACACGCGGGAATAGAAATGCGAGCAAGCCGTCTCATCCTTTTCCTCGCTTACGGCAGAAAACTGCCACGCCTGCAAAAAGATGCCCGCAACGAGGTTGACGATGGTAGGAATCTTATACGCCGCCGCGTAAACGCCGTTGACGCTCTCGCCCCAAAAGTAGGGGACCATTGCGCGGTCGGAGAGGTCGGTAATGAGCCAACAGAGCGTGGTGGGGATCATTGGCAGGCTGAAGCGAAGCAGGTCCTTCATCAATCTGCGGTCGATGCGGCTGATGGCAAACACGTGCCACAGCTTTGCACGCCACACGATGAACACGGTTGTGAGCAAATTGCCCACGATGACCGAGAGGATATATCCCTCGACGCCCATCTCCAGCACGAACAAAAACAGAACGTTGCAAACAATAGTCAGGACTGTGTTGAGAATCCCCTGCCCTGCAAAAAGCTTTGTGCGATCGATAGCACGCAGATATTGTGCGCAAACGGCTTGTAGGTCGGCAAAGAACACATAAAGAACGACGAGCCACACATACGGTCTGCAATAGGGGATCAAAAAGAGGAGCGGTGAGAGGAGCAAAAAGCCACCAAGTCCAAGCCCCAAAAGGGCTACCGACGAGGAAAATACCTTTGCCTGATCGGCTTCTCTCTCTGCCGCAAAGCGAAAAATGCCTGTGCTGACACCAACGCAAGCGATTGGAATAAGAAAATTGGCAATGCCCGAAATCATTTCGGCAGCTCCGTACTCGGCGGTGGTGAGCCACGCCGTGTAGAGCGGCATCAAAAGAAAGACGAGCAGCTTTGAACCAAACGTTCCAATGCCCAAAATAACGGTGTTAGAGGCAAGCTTTTGATATCTGTTCATTTTTTCTCTTTATAATCGGTGGCGGTATCGGGCTCACCGTTGCCGTCGGTATCCACGTAAACGGCATCAATCGTGCCGTTGCCGTCCTCGTCTACAAAAACGCGGTTGCCCGTTATGTTTTGTGCCTTTTTGACGATCTTGTACGTCCAAAGCAAGTAGAGTATGCTAAACACGATAAGACCTACACCTGCAACATCAAAGAGAACACCAATCGCGTTTGCAGGACCGAGTAAAAGAAGCACCACACCGATAATCAGTTTGGGAGCCTCTGCTTTGATACGCGCTTGGCGGTCGTTATCACTCGCGATTGCAAGAATGGGCTGTGCGATCATAACGATACCAACAACGATGAGCAGAACACTGCTATGCCAAAAGAGCATCAAAAAGCCTGCCGCTACCATCAAAGCGGTGCAAACAAGGCTCACGCTCCCCACCTTTGTATGGTGGAGCGGCAAAAGCGAGATGAGTGCGGGGAGACTGACAACGATCGTCGCAATGCCCATAATAAAGAATACCACGTCAAGCAAAAAGCCTACGGGGATGACGATGAGTAAAAGCCCAATCAAAACACCAATTCCCGCAATGGTCAGGGATGCGCGCGAAAAACCGCGGCGCATATTTTTCAAATCCATAATCAATTACCTCCGTTTTCAATAAAGCGTGCAAAAATCAGGTGCTCGACGTCGGGATGAACGATATCCTCGAGCGGTTCGCCCTCTACCAAACGGCGGCGCACCTCGGTGGAGCTGATGTGTTCGACCGCGCTCTTGGCGCGGATCATTTCGGTACGGAAACGCGGATTGTGCGAGGAGTTCCAATCAGCCATATGCAACTCGTAGTCGTAATCGTGCTGATTTCTCCACCCCTTGCACACGGCATCGGCACCAAGACGGTCAAAAAGATCGATGAGCATTCCGCTCTCGGCAATCACGCGCACGTTGGGGAGCTCCTTGACAGTCTCCTCGGCGACAGCAACACGCGTGTTCATATCGAACATATATTTTTTGGAGCGGTTGACCATGACAGCCACCACGACCTCGTCGTAGCGCTTGGCAACCGTTTTGATGAGTTCCAAGTGTCCGAGTGTCATCGGGTCAAAGCTACCGGGAACGATGGCAAGACTCATTCTTCTCTCTCCCCTTTCTCTAAAATGGTAACACACGCCGCGCCGTAACGCGCCACACGTCGGATAATAAATTGATTTTTCAGTTCCTCGTTGCCGCCGAAAACGTCGCCCTCGTGGGCACTCTCGCAAACGATGATGCCGCCGTCTGCGAGCAGACTTTTCTCTATCAGCTCTGAGAGAACCTTGGGCAAAAATCCACCCGCGTATGGGGGATCGAGAAAGATCATATCAAATCTCTCTCTGCCCGACAAGCGTCGCAGCACAGGCTTCCAATCGGTGGAAAGGATCTCACACATATCTGTAAAATGCGTTTTTTCAACGTTCGCGCGAATAACAGATGCAGCCTCTCTTGACGAGTCGTTGAACACCGCATACTCCGCGCCTCTGCTGAGTGCCTCAAGCCCAAGCTGACCCGAGCCCGCAAACAAATCGAGCACTCTCGCGCCTGCGATCTCGTTCTGCAGCATTGAAAAAACGGCTTCTTTCGTTCTCTCTGCCGTCGGTCTCGTTGCCTCCCCCGCCAGCGTATTCAGTTTTGTTCCTCTTGCTTTTCCTGTTATAATGCGCATAAGTGCTCCTTTTTTGTGGGGGAACTTCTTGGAAGAAGTTCCCCCACACCCCCTCAAGAACTTCCTGACAAAAATATATAAATAGAATTCGTTAGTTTACGGACAGACGGTCGGCGCGAGTGTACCACTCGCTCTTGCTATCGCAAGCGGCTAGGGACCACTAACCCTATCCGCTAAAAAAGTTGTTTGCAGTGGTGCGGGCAACTCGTGAATCGCCCGTTTTTATTAGCAAACAATTTTCCAAATCTAATAATCCAAATCGTATCTTTCGTAGCAATTCATAAGAACTTCACAATCACAGTATCCGCCATCTTCTTGGATTTCGTTCAGCACTTGTTGACGGGTATTCTCATCTTCGAATTTTTTGGTGAGCCAAGCACAAGTGTGCTTCAATGTGTGATCACATTCATCTGCCGAAAGTTGTTTTGAAATATAGTTAAACAAGCTTTTAACGTCTCTTTTTGAGAGAAGATACTTTTTGTTTTGCTTCTCATTGTACGCTTGTAATAGAGCCTTTTTCTCCTCTTTTGATAACTTCATTGCTGTTACTCCTAAAATTTGTTTACCGCGAATTGCGGACGACCTAATGGAAGGCGGCACGCCGACTGTCTGTTAGTACACAATGGGGTTATCTTTATAACCTTTTGTGCAAAAGTTTTGAGGGGGCGTGGGGGAACTTTTTCAAAAGTTCCCCCGAAAACACCGCGTCCTACTTTTTGAAATATGCCACAATATTGTCCGCGTCCTTTGCCGAGATGCCGGGGACGGCGGCGATTTGTTCGCTCGTCGCTTTTTTAAGGGCGGCGAGTCCGCCGAAGGCTGCGAGGAGCTTTTTGGCTTTGGCGTCGCCGATTCCGGGAATTTTGGTAAGGGATGAGGTGCGCACCGTTTTGCGCTTGGCTTGCGTCATGCGACCAATGGTATAGCGGTGGACTTCCTCTTGGATGCGGTAAATCAGCGAGAAAACGTCCTGCACGCGAGCGATGGAAATTTCCTCGTTCTCGGTGCAAAGCGCGCGCGTTTTGTGGAAATCATCCTT
>JAZNZC010000059.1:0-19369 GCA_045594745.1 Eubacteriales bacterium | reverse complement strand
GAAAAGCCCGTGTAACCCACGGGCTTTTCTTATGGAGCAGGTGACGGGAATCGAACCCGCGTATTCGGCTTGGGAAGCGGACACTCTGCCATTGAGTTACACCTGCTTGGTGCTCTACAATTATAATACAAAACGTCTTTGTTGTCAAGTGTAAAATCCATTTTTTTGCAAAATCTTTTCTCTTCCCTTTTCTCCTTTTTTCGCAATCTATTGCATTTTATTCAAATGTATGTTATAATAGAAACATCTTTAATAAATTCTATGGAGAAAACGATGAAAAAACCGACAGAAAAAATAAAGAACATAAAAATCAGCAAAACCCAAAAGATCATCATCGCGGCTGTGGCAGCGGTTTTGTGCATTGCTATGGTTGTTGGCATTGTGCTTTGGAGCTCTGTTCATCCGCTTGAAAAATTCGCGCTCAAAATTGCAAGAAAGCAAAACTTTCAAATGGATATCGTGCTCTCGGGCATTCCGCTGTTTGGTTCGGTTGCCCTCACCTGCGAGGTAGACGGAAATATTCAGCATATTCCCGCTGCTACGTTTATTTCGGAATCTTACATCGAAACGGTTGACGACAAGCAATACACGTATTCCAAGGATGAGAACGGAAAATGGACGAAAAACGAGAGTGAGAACGGTATGCTTGGCAACCTTAAGGACAACGAAATGCTCAAAGATCTTGTTGACCCCGATAATTATGAGCCCGTTGAAGGCAAAAAAAACACCTATCGCCAAAAAGCCGATGTAGAGTTTGAGGATTGCAAAAATGTTACCATCACCATTGAGAAAGACTCTTGCACCATTGAAATGATCCTTTACACCGATGGAATGGCATTGGAGACCTTGATCGTGATTTCGGAGATCGGAAAAATGGACGTAAAGCTTCCTGACGTAGATTGATTTTCAATGACAAAAGGAGAAAAAACATGAGACTTTCCTTGAGACAAATAGAAAGCATTACCGTAGGTGCGATGCAGATTTGGGAGAACATCGATGGCGTGCATTTTTGCAAAATGACCCCCTCTCAACTCGACGGTTTTGCATTGATCGACGATTTTATTTACGGCAACGCGAAAACCTCGACGGGTGTTCGTCTTGATTTTTGGACCGATTCGCCGTGGGTAAAGTTCCGCCCCACTGTTACGGGCAAGTATGAGGTTAAGGTTGACGCTGTACTCACAAACCATCGTCACGCCACCGCGGACGAGGATACACTCGTTGACGTTTCCAATGATGAAAAGCTCCACCGCGTGACGATACATCTGCCCGGTCACAATGTAACTGCGGGCATCAAACTCCTTGAAATTGCCGACGGCTGTGTTGCAAGACAGCACGTCTTTGACCGCAAATTTTTATTCCTTGGTGACTCGATCACTCAGGGATGGAATTCGGAAATTGATACGCTTTCTTATGCGTATCAAGTCAGTGACCATTTTAACGCCGAGAGTGTGATTCAAGGTGTGGGCGGCGCGTTTTTTGATGCGACCACGCTTGACCGCGGCGATTTTGAGCCCGACACCGTATTTGTTGCCTTTGGCACGAACGATGCTCGGCGTTTTCACTCGCTCGATGCCATCCACCTGCGTTGCGAGGACTACATCAAAAAGGTGTTAAAACTCTTCCCCGAGGCACAGATCTACGTCATTACCCCCATTTGGTGCGGTGATTTTGATACGATAGAGCTCCCCTACGGGCACGTTCGTGAAGTGAATGCCACCATTGCCGATGCGGCGCATCAGTTTGGCATTACAGTCATTGACGGACTGCAAATGATCCCCCACGAAATGACCTACTTTGCCGATGACTTGCACCCCAACACCGATGGCTTCTGCGTTTATGCGCAAAATCTCATCAAAGCGTTGGAGAATAAAAAGAATAACATTTGACAACAGCAAAACTGCCGCCGAGAGCGACCAAATGGTTACTCTCGGCGGTGTTTTTGTTTAATTCTTTACAACACAAATAGCGGGCTTTTCTTTATCTTCAACTGATTTAAGCCAACCCATATCAAACAATGTGTTCATCAAGTTTTCAATAGAATTGAATCGGTAAACAAATGCTCCAACATATTCAGCGGTTTTGCGGATATGTGCAGGAGCGAGGTCAGCGGTTATATTTGCGGCAAGCTCGGCAGTTTTTCTATTCAAGTCAGAAACAATAGAAATACACTCATGGAGAATCTTTTGAAGTTCATCATATTCCCCGTTCGTCCAAACTGCAAAATTCGCCTTGCCATTCTTTGCGTAGCCAAGATCGTCAAGCACTTTTTGCCAATCCTTCGGCAAATATTCAAAGCAATCTACTGCTGTGCTCACTACGGGATCGGTCATTTGTCCTTCAAAGTGTTGGGCATTAAGGGTTTGTCTAAAATTCATTGCTATAACACTTCCACGTTTATCACTTGCATGGCAACCGTTATAAATACCTTGAATACCTCTTGGAAGTTTATCTCCAACAACATTTTCGGTACTCCTGCCCCAAATAATACCGTGTCCGCCACCACCGTTTACAAGTGAATACGGACCGTCTTTGGGAAATCCTCCGTAATTTTTTTCAAGATCGTTTGCAGTATCAAGCAATGAATAATGTAAACACAATAGTATTTTTTGCCAATGTGCAAGATTTGTGTTTTCAAATCTGTTTCCAAAGCGCGTATCAAACTCATCCGTTACAGCAATAATCTTTTGTGCGCTTTCTTCGGTAAGTTCTTTCAGCTTTCCGTCAATCGTTTTCGTGCAATCAAGTGTGAAAATCGGAATGTTGGTCAGATACTTTCCGTTGTTGCATACAAGATATTGACGGTCAACAAGCAATTCAATTTCATCCTCAAGATAAGGAAGCGACACCCCGAGCTCTATGCTGATTTCTTGAATTGTTACCGGACTGTAATATGCCGCAAGTAAAATATTTCCTTTGATCTTTCTTCTTTGAAAATCACGGTATTCGTGATCATCTCCTGCTTTTGTTCCCCAAAAATCGATCTCAAAGATATTGGGGCGATAGCTTTTTTCGCCGTATAATCTTTCCATACTCATACCCTCTCTAATGATTTTTCTTGCACGGAACAAATAGTATTTCACCATTTCCGTGCTGATTTGTAATCTGTTTGCTACTTCGGAGCAGGAGAGATTTTCGATATAGTACAAAACGGTAGCGTCTCGGTATTGCTTTGACAACAAGGACAATTCGCGCCGAAGAACATTCATTTCCTCTTTTTGAATAATTCCATCCAAAGCAGACTCAGATTCATCAGCAATCGTCTCGTCAAATTCCACGGTACGGCTTGCGTTTTTTGACTTTTTACGAAGATAGTCCATATAAGTGTTCTCCGCAATCTTCCACATAAATCCGTAAAAACGTTCCTCGTCTTTTAGGTTTTGTGCTGACCTAATGATTTCATAAAGAATATCGCTCGCAAGATATTCCGCTTCATTTGCATTTCCAAGTCTTGTCAAAGCAAAGCCAAATATCGACTTCATGTTTTCAGTTATCAGTTGTTCAAGCTTTATACTATCCATTTGCTTCTCCATTTTCCGTTTTCAGGCGCCTTCATACATATAGTCGTTGGAAAGATAAAACGGTTAAGATGGTTTCTATACTTTTTGAAAATATTATTTATTCAAAACCACATAAGTCGTTGGCATTTCAAGGGGATGCCATACGGTGCTCAAAAACTGTTTTTCGATAAGAATTGTTGCCGGAATACATACGGCGTTTACAAACTTATCCATAGCGGCAATTCCTGCAACCTGGTTTTGCAGGTGCTTGGGAGTATACGCACTTAATATCCGTGTGGCGATTCCATCCATTTCTTCCATAATGGAAGCAAATTCAACCGAAATAAACTCTTTTATCGTAGCGATAATTGTTTTATGTTGCTCCATAGTGTAAACGGGAACGGTAGCCCGATATATTTCATTTTCTTTAACAACATATCCTTTTTTAATCATCTCGGCAATAGATTCAAGATCATATTCACTGAACGTCGTGTTTTTACCTCGGCAAATATCGCAGAAGATATTTACATAACGCTCGTTTCTATAAAAATCGCGGTGGTCACCCTTCCCTTTGCCATCTTTTTGGTAGTCAAAGAAATACATACGGTCTTCGTCCTTCCCGGGTGTATCACAAAAATTGAATGTCAGATTCGCATTCATTTTTTCGATCAACCAAAGAAATGCAGACTCTCCCCATGCTGTTTTAGGTGCATCTTTCGTTGTCCATGCATATGTACTCAAAATCATTCTAAACAGAATGGTAGACAATTGCCAACGCAAGCTGTTTTCTGAAAAATCACTTCCGTAAAATCCAATATCCCTATACCACCCCATTTTTTCTTTAAGAAATGTTTCTATCTTGTCAGCAATTTGATTATGATATTTTGCAACCTCGCGATCAATTTCATCAGTACATTCAGTTGTAATAATAATCACATTTGCCTTGTAATGATTCCCATCTTTGATAATAATTTTTCGATTTTCGAGTTCCTTGATTTCGTTGTCAAGATATGGGAGTGGAATACCGGTCTCAAGGCTGATCTGTTGAACAGTCAATGCATCGTTATAACAAGCGGTAACAATATTCTGTTTGATTTTGCTTTGCATAAAATCCCAAAAATGGTTTGGTCCCTCACCATTATATAGTGGAATCAATGTTTTGGGGTTATAGCTGAGTTCTCCAAGATTTCTTTCCATGTTCATTCCTTCTTTCAATATTTTTCTTGATTTGAAAAGCAGATACTTTACCATACCTTCGGTAATGTTGAGCAAAGATGAAATTTCAGCACAAGAACGCTTCTCGATGTAATACATGATCGTTGCTTTTCGATATTTTTCGGACAGCAAAGTCAACTCGCGGCGAAGAAGATAGATATCACTACCATCATCTTCCAAAAAAAGTTCCTCCGAAGGGATATCTTCCGTCAATTCGCTGGTTTTGTTTTTCAGCTTTTTCCTATACCACTGCTTATAAACGTTTCCTGCAACGCCCCACATAAAAGCGTAGAAAGCTTTATCATCACGAATATTTGCGGCTGATTTTATCAACTCATACAAAATGTCTTGCGAAAGGTCTTCTGCCTCTTCTCGTGTGGGTGTTTTTGCCATACAATACGAGAATATCGTTTTGGATACTTCCTCGATTTTTTCGTGAAGCTCGATTTCGTTCATCTGCTCACCTCCTTGTCAGGTTTTAGAAGCTTCTGTCTTAATAGTGAAAGAAAAATGATTTGGTTAATGTTTTTTCGAAAAAATATTATATCATATTTTTTTGAATTCGTCAACGTATAGGTACATAAAAAGCCCAACCCTCTTTTGGAAGGTTGGGCGATTTTATTCAAATTAGTGAATGATGCAACGCTCGGTGTCTTTATCAAAGAAGTGCATTCTATCCATATCGAAGCCAACGGTGATCTTTTCACCGGCTCTGGTGGTGGATCTGGAAGAAACGCGAGCGGTGAGTCTGCCCTCTTCACCAACGGTGAGGTAGAGGTAAATTTCAGCACCCATAAGCTCGGTAACGTCAACGTCGCACTCAACGGTTGCGCCGTGGCACTTGGAGATGGAGATCTCGTCATCGTGGATACACTCGGGACGCAGACCTGCAACAACCTCTTGACCGATGTACTCTTGCAGAGCTTCTGCTTCTGCCTTTTCTTGAGGCAGCTTGAGCTCGTGACCTTCATAGATGAAGTAAACACCGTCTTCCTTCTTAACGAGCTGGCCGTTGAGGAAGTTCATCTGAGGAGTGCCGATAAAGCCTGCTACGAAGATATTTACGGGGTTATCATACAGAGTTTGAGGAGTATCAACCTGTTGAATGAGACCGTCCTTCATAACAACGATTCTGGTAGCCATGGTCATAGCCTCTACCTGGTCGTGCGTTACGTAAATGAAGGTGGTTTCTACACGGTTGTGGAGCTTGGTAAGCTCGGTTCTCATGGTTGCACGGAGCTTTGCGTCGAGGTTGGAAAGAGGCTCGTCGAGAAGGAATACCAGAGGATCACGAACGATAGCACGACCAAGTGCTACACGCTGCTTCTGACCACCGGAGAGAGCCTTCGGCTTACGGTCGAGAAGGTGGGTGATGTCGAGAACGCGAGCTGCTTCCTCAACCTTTTTCTTAATGGTTTCCTTCGGAACCTTGCTCAGCTTCAAACCAAATGCCATATTCTCAAATACGGTCATGTGGGGATACAGAGCGTAGTTCTGGAACACCATCGCGATCTTACGATCCTTAGGTGCTACGTCGTTTACAAGACGGTCGCCAATAAAGAGTTCACCCTCAGTGATCTCTTCAAGACCTGCGATCATACGAAGAGTGGTGGACTTACCGCAACCGGAAGGACCTACCAATACCAAAAATTCCTTGTCTTTGATCTCAAGGTTGAAGTCAGATACAGCGGTAACGCCGCCGGGATATTTCTTGTAAATGTGTCTGAGGGATAAACTTGCCATACTAATTGACCTCCTTGGCGCCTCTTACGAGGTATATTTTTTATCGTATAATATTATAACAGATTTCAGGCAAAATTGGAAGATATTTTTCTCCCAAATTTTCTTCTTTTTTATTGTGCAATCTGCACAAGGTTTTGAAGCGCGGGTGGTGTTCCCCAAGTGAGAAACCCACCCGAATTTTAATTTATTAAATTATGCTTTCTGACGGCTTCTCATTGTCAGAGAAATGCGCTTTTTGGCAACGTCAACGCTGAGCACGCGAACCTTTACGGTGTCTCCCACCTTAACTACGTCGGAAGGGTGCTTAACGAAGCGGTCGGAAAGCTGCGAGATATGAACAAGTCCGTCTTGGTGAACGCCGATGTCAACAAATGCACCAAAGTCGATAACGTTACGCACAGTTCCGGTCAGCTCCATATCGGGCTTGAGATCCTCAATGCCGAGGATGTCGTCGCGCAGGATAGGAGGCGGAAGCGTATCACGCACGTCGCGTCCGGGCTTTTCGAGCTCGCTGACAATGTCTTTGAGAGTAGGTTCACCGATACCAAGCTTTGCGGCAACATTGGCAATTCCCTCTCCCTCGACCTTTGTGCCGAGGTCCTTGAGGTTGCCCTGTGCAACATCCTCTTTGGTGTAACCAAAGCTTGCAAGCAGATTTGCGGCTGCCTCGTAGGATTCGGGGTGAACGCCGGTGTTATCGAAGATCTCCTTGCCGCCGGGAACACGCAAGAAGCCTGCTGCCTGCTCATAGGCCTTGGCACCGATGCGCGGAACCTTGAGCAGTTGCGCACGGTTGGTGAACTCGCCGTTCTCCTCGCGGTACTTAACGATGTTGCGCGCGGATGTAATGTTGATGCCCGAAATATAGGAAAGAAGCGAATAGGATGCGGTGTTGATATCAACGCCAACGGCGTTTACGCAATCCTCTACTACGCCGCCAAGTGCTTCGTCAAGGCGTGCCTGCTTCATATCGTGCTGATACTGACCGACGCCGATGCCTTTGGGGTCGATCTTGATAAGCTCTGCCAAAGGATCCTGCAGACGGCGCGCGATGGAGACCGCACTTCTCTGCATAACGTCAAATTCCGGGAACTCCTCGGCTGCGAGCTTGGATGCCGAATAGATGGATGCACCTGCTTCGCTGACAACGATATATTTGGTGTCCTCGGGGATCTCTTTGAGCAGTCCTGCTACAAAGATCTCACTCTCCTTGGATGCCGTACCGTTACCGATGGCGATAACGTCAACGTTGTGACGGGTGATGAGGCGCTTCATAATGGATTTGCTCTTCTCGATCTCTTCGCGGGGCTTTACGGGATAGATGACCGCGGTATCGACGACCTTACCGGTCTTATCAACAACTGCAAGCTTACAGCCGTGTGCGTAGCCGGGGTCGAAGCCAAGTACGGTCTTGCCCTTCAGAGGGGATGCCATCAAGAGGTGGTGAAGATTATCGGCAAAGACCTTGATAGCACCCTCGCAGGCGTTATCAAAGATGTCGCTGCGAATCTCACGCTCAATAGAGGGAGCGATGAGACGGTCGTAGCTATCGAGAATTGCGGCGGAAACATACTTTTCTGCCGGGCTCTGATTGTTGAGCAGAATTTGTGCGAAGAGATAGTTGAGAACGATCTCGGGAGCGATAGCGATGCTTGCTTTGAGGAAATCTTCTTTCTCTCCGCGGTTGATAGCAAGCACACGGTGAGGAAGCACCTTTTTGAGTGCTTCGGAATACTCGTAGTATTGCGAATATACGGAGTCCTCTTCCTTTGCCGCCTTAGAGGAAAGTGTACCAAACTCGAACGTCAGGCGGCGAAGCTCTTTGCGGAACTCTGCATTATCGGAAATATCCTCGGCAATGATGTCTTTGGCGCCCTGAATGGCTTCTTCAACAGATGCCACTCCCTTTTCTTCATCGATGAATGCCTCTGCTTGGACCTCGATTGCGGGCTCGTAGGTGGGCTCTTGAGCAATAATGAGAGCAGCCAAGGGTTCGAGTCCTTTTTCTCTCGCAACAGACGCACGTGTTTTGCGGTGCGGGCGGAAGGGGCGGTAAATGTCGTCGACCTCGGTGATGGTAACAGCCGCTTGGATAGCCGCTTCGATCTCGGGCGTCATCTTTTCCTGCGCGGAAATGAGGTCAAAGACCTCTTGCTTTCTCTTTTCAATGTTGCGCAAGAAGTTGAGGCGGTCGTTCAGGTCACGCAGAACGTTGTCGTCAAGACTGCCCGTAACCTCTTTACGGTAACGTGCGATAAAGGGAATGGTGTTGCCCTCGTCGATGAGCTCGACCGTCTTTTCGACGTGCTCGACCTTGATGTTAAATTCTTGCGAGAGTTTTTCAATAATGTTCATCGTTGTAGCAGTTCCTTTCTGTTGGGACATAGAATTTATGATTGGTTGAGCGCGGTAATTTCCTCGTTGGTGAGTTCTCGCCATTCTCCGCGTGAGAGCGTGGGATCAAGCGTGAGCGGACCGAAGGTAATGCGCTCGAGGTAGGTAATTTGATTGTGGACGGCCTCCATCATCAGCTTGATCTGATGATATTTGCCCTCGGTGAGGGTGATTTGCCCTTCCCTTTCATCCGTCAATTTGACGGTGCAGGGCTTGGTGAGGTAGCCGCCGATGTCGACACCGCTTTCCAATGCGGAAACATCCGCTTGGGAGAGCGGAAACTTGACGCGGAAGGCATAGGTTTTGGAGACGTGGCGTTTTGGGGAAAGCAAGCGGTGAGAGAGCTGGCCGTCGTTTGTGAGTAGCATCAGCCCCAGCGTGTGCTTATCGAGGCGACCGCAGGGAAAAAGCCCCATCTTTTGGTATTCCTCGGGGAGAAGTGAGGTAACGACCTGCTCGCCGCGAGCATCCTCAGTGGCGCTGACGTAGCCGTCGGGCTTGTTGAGCATCACATAAACGAACTCTCTCCACTTCACTGCTCTGCCGCAAAAAGTGATTTCGTCTGTGGCAGGATCGACCTGCATATCCGCTTTGGCGGCGGGGATTCCGTTGACCGTGATTTGCCCCGCTTTTGCGGCGCGTGCGCTTTCTTTTCGGCTTGCAATTCCACATTCCGAAAGCAATTTATCCAGTCGCATTCCCCGTCCTCCCCGTATGCAAAATTCGATATTTTGAAAAATCAAAAATACAAATATATTATACCATATTTATTATATAATGTCAATAGAAATAAGGGGTTTTTGAAAAAGGAAATAGCATATCCAAACGAACAAAACAGAAGCGCCGAGAACAACCAAACAGTTGCTCTCGGCGGTGTCTCTTTATTTCTTAATAAACGGCGTATTTCTGATATGCGATTGCAAACTATAAGCACCCCTATATCCAATTTCCCTTGCCATGATAAATAGCGCAAGCAGATTGTGGCTCGGTTTTGAATAATACAGCGTACGCTCCTCACCGTTAATGGTAAGGTTCTGTTTCCACATTACCTTCAACAACAACAAATCACCCAATACTGCATCAATTCTATCACTCGGTATATCGCAGTCTTTTGCAAGAACAGAACTCTCAAAAACGTAGTTCGCGTTTTTATGATACAAATAGATCAAAGCGTTCATTGTATCCGTATGAGAAAGTGCCGCAAAGATTTTTTGCAGGTCGTCCTTGTCATTCAGAAAATGACCGTATCCCTCTGCCGGTTGCGGAAATACAGAAAAGAAAGGTTCTTTTCCATTCGATATGATTGTAAATCCGTTATCGTCAAGAATATAGGATGCGTTTTTTTGATTTTTGATTTCGTTGGGATCGTACTCCTTTCCAATCTCCATACGACAGTTAAATAGTCCGCGCTCGATCTGCCAGCAGATATCACGAGCAACGTTGAATCGTTCTTTTGCCTTGGTATTATAAATCAAAGATATGATTCTGCTTGAAATATCCGCCATAGAAACCGAATTGTTGTCAAAAAGCACGTCAAGTGAAACATCAAGCTCTTGGGCAAGCGGCACGAGGAGTGTACCGTCCGGGTAGGTTTCGCTGGTTTCCCACTTGGAAACCGCTTGTGCCGATACGCCGAGCTTTGCAGCAAGCTGCTCTTGTGTCATATTCTTTTCTTGGCGCAATCTTTTGATATTTGTCGATAAACTCATTTTATTTACCTCCAATCATTTTGCATCTTCCGTTAAAGTTGTAATCATAGGCTTGTCTGCCGCACATTCGCTCAAAAGCAAGCGTAATCAAAGACAGTATCATTCCGTCACCTTGACACTCATACACTCTTACCTCCCCCTCGGAAAGGTGAGCAGTAACCCCATGACATCCGCCTACGGCACAAAATTCGTTCAAAATTTCGGTAGCACGCTCCTTTGTGACTCCCGTATTTTCCGCAATATAGTCCGCAGTGAAGCTTTCAGAGCAGTTGGGTGAATGGATAAAATACAGCACAGAAAACACATCTTCATTTGACAAAAACTTGAAAAGTTTTGCGGTTTCTTTTTGTTTGCTCGGATCATTCATCCACGCAAAATCCGCCTTGTTCCGTAACATCATCACAGCTAAGTTTACGTTTTCGGAGCTTGCGGTAAACTCAAAAAATTCGTGTGTCACAATTTGGGAACGGTAGCCTTGCGACAATCCCGAAGGAAAAACATTTTCCTCATCATAAGCGTCATCATAATATTGTGAAACCGTTCCATACATCGCCGGAATAAGCGATCTTACCGTTTCAAACGCTTTCAGTACGGATTGTTTGCGGTCAAGTCCCTTGAATGAGGAACAAACTTCTTCTCTTGTTCCTTGCTTTTTCACCTCGGACAGACCAAGGAGTGCGTCAGTGGTGACACCATAATATTTTGAAAGCTCTATGAGCATTGGAAGGTCAGGCATGGACGCACCGTTTTCCCATTTTGAAATTGTTTTATTGGATATTGACAAACTTTGTGCCACATCCTCTTGTGTTACTCCCCTCTTTGTGCGGAGTTCTACTAATTTTTCTGCAATTTTACATTCGGACATATTTTTCACCTCTCGAAAAAATTCAAGTTCCGGAGCTTGTAACCCTATTATACACGAAACCATTGGTAGAGTCAAGAGAACAATATTTAATAATTTCTCCAAATTAGAGAATTATCAGAAAAATATTAATTAAAGGTTGAAAAAGCAAAAAAGGATAGCAACTGCTATCCTTTTAGGGTTATAAAATAATCTCCGCCAGGGCGCGGCGGTCGATCTTGCCGTTGGGGGTCAGGGGCAGGACGGGCAGGTGGCAGATGGCGGCAGGCATCATATATTTGGGCAGGTGCTCACGCAGATATGCGGTAAGGGCTTCCCTCTCGGTCTCACCTGCATAAAAGAGCTTGATGCGGCTCTCGGCGGAGTCGTAGAGGCAGCAGGCGCGGCTGATACCCTCGCACTTTTGTGCGGCGGCTTCAATTTCGCCAAGCTCAATACGATGCCCCATATGCTTGATCTGCGCGTCGCGGCGGCAGACAAATACGAGTTCTCCTCGCGAGTTGCGGTAGGCAAGGTCGCCTGTACGGTAAACGCGCTCGGGATAGGCGTTCTGCAATGGATTTTGCACGAATGCTTCGTCGGTACGGGCGGGATCATTGTAATATCCCATCGTCACACAAGTTCCGCGCAAGTAAATTTCGCCTGTTTCGCCCTCGCCTGCCTCGGTGCCATCCTCGCGGATGAGCATCAGATCGGTGTTGCGGAAGGGATGTCCGATGGGAACGGCTTCTCCCTCTTCCAACTGCCGCGTAGCGGGCCAAACGCAGGACATTCCCGTGGCCTCGGTGGGGCCGTAGAGGTTGAAAAATCTGGCATCAGGCAAAGCCTTGCGCCACATTGCGTATTGGCTTGGCGGAAAGACCTCACTGCCGAACGCAACGGTTGTGAGATATTTGGGTGGGTTCTTCTCAAGAAGTCCCATACCCGAGATCATCGTCAGAGCCGAGACGACCCAGCAGACGGTGTTGATCTTGTGTTTATTGAGGAAATCGCAGAGCGACATTGGGAAAGTAAAATACTTTTTGGGAACAAGGTATGCCGTCGCTCCAAACTTGATGACGGGCATCAGCTCTTTGAGAGGAGCATCAAAAAAGAGGGGCGTTTGGTTGGCAAAGATGCTTTTTTCGCTAAATCCAAGTTCTTCGGAAAGATTTTCGATGTAATCGATGACCGAGCGGTGGCAAGCGACCACTCCCTTGGGAACACCCGTAGAGCCCGATGTAAATACGATGTAGATGGGGTCTGTGTCGATCTGTTTTGCTCTGATTTTTTGCAGGGCGTCTTCATCGATCTCACCTTCAAACAGAGCTTCGGCAGAGAGAATTTCGCCGTCAAAGTTTAAGGCTTTGGCAATAGCACTTCCCTTTTGATCGGTGATGATCGCCGCAGGTTTTGCATTCTGTAAAATGAGCTCGATGCGCGAGGCGGGCATTTCGATATCGAGCGGAACATAAAAGCATCCTGCATACACACATCCGTAAAAGGCGGCAACCGTATTCGGGTGCTTTTTCATCAGTACGGCAATAGGACGGCGGTAGTAGCCTTTCTTCGCGAGTGCGCTCCCCAACGCGCGTGCGTGGTGAGAAAGCTTGGAAAAGGTGAGGTCATCCGTACCGTCAGAATAGGCGATCTTATCGGGTAGACGGGGGGCGGTAGCCTCCAAATATTCTAAAATATTGGTTTGCATACAGTCCTCCTCTCTTACGGATAAACTTGGGTGATGATTTCGGTGGCTGTTATGGGATACGCCGCGGTATCATAGACGTAGAAATAGTTAGAAACTCCATCGGCGTTAACCCTTTGCTCGCTAAATTGCATCAGTTGCAGGTCCGTCATCAAAAAGCCCCACAAATGAGGTGCGTTCATAATGCGGCAAGCATCAAAATGATACCATTGGGGTGCGCTTTCTGTTCCGATGTTGACAAGACTCCAATAATGACGCTCGTTGACAGTAACCGCTACCTCGGGCAGGCGCTCGATGTCCATATTTGAGATTCCGAGACGTTCCATCATCGATTTGGAAAGTGCAAAATAGGTAAAGCAATCGCCATTGCGGCTGGTAAGACCGTTGTAAGCGGCACGCACCCAACTGCTCTTATCCGATGTAGCAACATAGGTAACGTTTTCATGCACGTAATCGTAGATTGCGCGCAGCTTTTGTTTGGTTGTCATGCTGTCGCGAATAATATCATTCAGAATAGGATCAAGGAGATCATAGAGCATATCCTCGGTGATTTCCTGCTCATAGACCGAGACTGTACGACGAACTTTTGTTTCATTCCCTGCCGCATCGGTCGCGCGATAGGTGACGTCGTAAACACCGACTTTTTTGAGATTGACGTCAGAGGTATCAACGTCAAGCGTGACACCTGCATCACAATCATCCGTTGCGGTAACGCCCGAAAGGTAGGAAACGCCTCTGCCGATGTAGGCGACAAGATCACGCAGGCCGTTGATGGTAGGCGGTGTGTTATCATCGACGAGTGTCAAATTTGCACAATAGGTAAATTCTCTGCCCTTCTCATCGGTGAGAATGAGAGAGATGGGGTAGGTGCCATAAGCTGAAAACTGATATTTATCGGCGAGCTTGAGGGTACATCCTTCGGGAATCGAGTCAACGAACTGCTGGGCAGTGGGAAGCGGCACGGATACGGGCCAGACCAAATCTTTGGTTTGGATGGCAGGCGGCTCGTCCTCACAGCAAGCAGGCAAAGAGAAAAGAGACACTGCCAAAAGCATTGCCAAAACGAAGATTGTAAGTCGTTTGGTGTATTGCATGACGGGTCTCCTTTCATTGTATAAAGTTCAGGTGGCTTTTGGTGGAAGTTTTTGATGAAACTTTTTTCAAAAAGTTTCCGCCGTCAAGGGCGCGGAGCCCTTGTCGCGTCTCGCAAGACGCGAAATCAAATTTCGGCGTTTCTTTTTGTTAACTTTTTCTTTGCGCCTCCTTTTTGCAAAGAAAAAGTGACCAAAAAAGTTATGTTATCAAACAGTTTGTTAGTTCACAAAGACTTGTTAGACGATTTTTCTTTTGACGAAATAGGCGCAAAAGAAAAATCTATTAAAAAGAAAAGCGCCGAATATGGGGGCTCTGCCCCACATCCCCGCAAGCTTTTGAAAAAGCTTGACCAAAACTTTTCTCACGGGGTCACAGAAATTTTGCGCTTTACAGCAAGTAAACGCCCTTCTCGCGGCAATGCTCTACTTCCTCGGGCGTCCAGTACGAGGATTGTACCTCCCCAATGTGCGCCTTGCGTAAGAAGAACATACACAGTCTCGATTGTCCGATACCGCCGCCAATGGTGTACGGCAGTTCTCCATTCAAAAGAGCTTTGTGGAACGCCAGCTCCGCTCTCTCGGGGCATCCGCGCTCATTTAGCTGACGCATCAGCGTCTCTTCATCTACACGCACACCCATAGAGGAAAGCTCGAGCGCAATATCGAGGATAGGATAGTAAATGATGATGTCGCCATTGAGCGTCCAGTCGTCGTAGTCGGGAGCTCTGCCGTCGTGCGGCTTGCCGCTCTTCAACTTGCCGCCGATCTGCGAGAGGAAGATGGCGCCGTATTCCTTTGCCGCCAAATATTCGCGCTCTTTGGGCGTTTTGTCGGGATAACGGTCCTCAAGCTCCTGCGCGGTGATAAAGGTGATATTCTCGGGCAAGAGCTTTCCGATAAACTCGTATTCGTTGACGATGTAGTTTTCGGTGTGGTGCAGAGCGCGATAGATCGCCTCAACCGCCTCACGCAGAGTGGTCTCGTTTCTCTGTTCCTTGGTAATGATCTTTTCCCAGTCCCATTGGTCAACGTAAATGGAATGGATATTGTCGGTGGTCTCGTCGCGGCGAATGGCGTTCATATCGGTATAAAGTCCCTCACCGGGCTGGAAGTCATACATACAAAGCGCGTGTCTCTTCCATTTTGCAAGAGACTGCACGATCTCGAGATCCTGTCCGCCGGGCAGGTCGAAGCGCACCGTGCGCTCGGTGCCGTTGAGATTATCATTCAGACCGCTCTCGGGAGAAACAAACAGCGGTGCCGAGACACGCAAAATATTGAGTTGTACCGACAAATCGCGCTCGAAAAAGTCCTTGACCTTCTTAATAGCGCACTCGGTTTGACGGAAGCTCAAAAACGAGCGATAATCATCAGGAATTCTCATTTCAGACATAACAAAACCAACCTTTCGCGGTAGTAAACACATAGTAACAATATTATAGCCGATTTTTTGCGGCTTGTAAAGAGAAAAGCGAAAACTTTATGCTTTTTTCTCGCTTCTTTTTTTCAAAAAGAAAGTACGTAGCATCGTGTGGGCTTCTTCCTCGAGAAGTCCACCCTCACAAACGGGTGCTGACTCCAATGGATATGCAGGGAGTTTGATAAGGCTTTCGCACGCCCCTGCACGAGGATCCTTTGCCGCATAAACGATGCGTCCTATGCGAGAATTGATTGCTGCACCTGTGCACATCGGGCAGGGTTCAAGCGTTACGTAGAGGGTGCAATCGGAAAGTCGCCAGCTTCCCGTGCGCTTTCCTGCCTCGGAGATAGCAAGTCTTTCGGCGTGCGCTGTGGCATCGTGGAGCTCTTCGCATAGGTTGTGCGCAGCACAAATGACCTCGCCATCTTTGACGATAACCGCGCCTACGGGGATCTCTCCCGCTTCTTCCGCGATGGCGGCTTGCGCCAGGGCTTCGCGCATAAATTTTTCATCCTTCATACGCGCCTCCTCAAACCGTGAACGAGAGCAGGATCAGAGAACCGATCTGCATCGCCACAAAAACGACAAAAACGATCATAGATGGACAGAAAAACAGCTTTACAGCCTCCCTGCCACGAATGGGATGCTCGGCATAGGAATCGGTAGCGGGGAGCGTTTTTTCAAACACGCCGTCCTCTAATTTTGGGCGCTTTGAAAAATGCTTGCTGACCAGCACACCAATAGAAATTGCGCCGATCAAATAGATGCAAACCTCGATGATCGTGAGAACGGTAAAGGCGTATTCCGTCTCACCGTACTTTGTAAGAATAACGCTCTGTACAACAGAGACAAAATTGTTGAGCAGATGCAGAACGGTGCAATTCCAAATACTGCCAGTGTATTCGTAAACGAGCCCCAACACAATGCCTGCCGCAAAGGTGTAGAGCAATTGCCCGGCATTTTGATGCATTAAGGCAAACAGCACCGCACTGATGATAACGGCGTTTGTGCGCCCAAAGGGACGGCAGTTGGAAAGGATTGCGCCACGGAATAAAAACTCCTCGCAGAACGCGGGAACGATGCTGATGACAATAAAATTGAGCACGATCTCATAGGGTGCCATCGTTGCCGTCGTCTCTCCCATCATATCCGACATAAAGTCAGAGTAGCCGAAAAGATCCACAATGGCAGAGTTGATCTGCGCCATAGAGAAGCAAACGGTAACCCCGGCAAACACAATCGGAATAAGCATTGGTGAGAGGCGCGGAGAGAGTGACATCGGCTGTATTACACATCCGCTACCACGCAGAAAACGGCGCAAAAACAGCACAGGGAGCATAAAGGTGAGCATATATCCTATGGCATAAAAAATTTGATAGGTAACATTATAGGTAACGTTGTCGATTGGCAATACATCAAGCACGATCGCCAAAACGGTAATACCGACACCGTAGATATTAAAAAGCAACAAAAAGATGAGCATCGTGCGTCCGATGGCACTCATCACGGTTCTGAAATATTGGCGGTCGGTCTGCAGCACTCCGCTCACTCCTTTCTTTTTCATCTTTATTTATTCTACCACAAAAAAGGGCTTTTGTAAAGGGTGTGGGATAAAAAAGATATGGGAAATCTCAAACGAGATTTCCCATATCTTTTAGTCAATTTTATATCCTTTACCGCGAATGGTCTTGATAATCGGTCTTTCTGTAACAGCGGAAATCTTGCGGCGCAAATAACAGACGTAAACATCGGTTTTATTTGCCGAGGATTCACCAATGAAGCTTGAAAGTTCCTCGCGTGAGACAGTCGCCCCGCGTTTGGAGAGCAGTGCAGACATCACCGCTGTCTCCTTGGGACGCAAGGTCAATGTCACCTGACCAAGTGTGAGTGCATTGCCGTTAAGGACGATTTCAAGGTCGTTCTTATTTTCCTTACGCTGTTCCCTCTCTTGTGCAGTAGCATCCAAGAGCGCCACCTCCTCGCGCAAAACACGCATTTGGAACGGACGATGCAGGATCATAGAACAACGTCTCTCTGCATCAAGCTGTGACACCTCAAAATGTCGGGTAAAACCAACGATGCGCGCACTCTCTCCTGCTTTTTGAGGAATAGATGCGCTGTCAAGGTCGACCAATATCAGGTCATTCTCGCGCGCCGTAGGAGCGGCGTTTACTGCCACCGAAAAGTGCATTGCTTCAAGCTCCAGCTCCAACATCCGCGCAAAGGTAGCATCCTCCGAAAGGATCAGGATATTCCCTCTCATTTGACAACGATATTGATGATCTTGTTGGGAATGCTGATTTCCTTGATGACGGTCTTGCCCTCGATGAAGGGTATGATCTTTTCGTTTGCTTTTGCGGTTGCAATGGCATCGGCCGCGGGACAGTTGAGGGGAAGCTCAACAGTTGCTCTTACCTTACCGTTGATCTGAACAGCTACCTCCACGGTGCTATCAACAGTCTTGGCTTCATCCCACTCGGGCCAAGCTGCGAGTGAGCAGAGTCCCTTGCCACCAAGGTCTTGCCACATCTGTTCAGCCAAGTGAGGTGCGAAGGGGCAAAGCAGACGAACGAGAATACTGAGTTCATCGCGTGTAAGAGTGCCCTTATCATAAATTTCATTCAGCAAGCCCATCATCGCCGCGATTGCGGTATTGAATTTGAGGTCTTCGATATCAAGGGAAACTTTTTTAATGACCTTATGGATGGAAGAGGTCAGCTTGGGTGTCTCTCCGCTTCCCTTTGCCATATCCATCAGGTCGCCAAATCTTTCAAGGAAGCGTTTGCAGCCCTTCATAGAGCTTTCGTTCCAAGGAGCAGCACTGCCGTAATCGCCCATAAAGAGGACGTAGGTGCGCAAAACGTCTGCGCCGAAAACGTCGACCATATCGTTGGGGTCTACTACGTTGCCACGGGATTTGGACATCTTCTCGCCATCGGAGCCGAGAATGAGGCCCTGTGCGGTTCTCTTTGCGTAGGGCTCTGCTACGGGAACAACGCCGATATCATAAAGGAACTTATGCCAGAAGCGAGAATAGATCATATGGCGCGTAACGTGCTCCATACCGCCGTTATACCAGTCAACGGGCATCCAGTATTTGAGTTTTTCGGGGTCTGCGAGTGCTTCCGTGTTGTGAGGATCGATATAGCGCAGGAAGTACCAGGAAGATCCTGCCCATTGAGGCATGGTATCGGTCTCGCGCTTTGCAGCACCGCCGCACTTGGGGCAGGTGCAGTTGACAAAGGACTCGATCTTTGCCAAGGGGCTCTCGCCGCCCTCACCGGGTTCAAAATTCTTGACCTCGGGCAAGCGCAGAGGCAGTTCACTGTAAGGAACAGGTACGATGCCACACGCAGGACAGTGCACGATCGGAATGGGCTCGCCCCAATATCTTTGGCGGTTGAATGCCCAGTCTTTCATCTTGTACTGAACTCCCATCTCACCGATGCCCTGCTCTGCCAAATGCTCGATCATACGGGCAATGGAATCCTTTTTGTTATCAAAGCCATTGAGAAAATCGGAGTTGACCATCTCGCCGTCACCGGGGTAGGCACCGGTGGTGGTGTCGGCGCCCTTGATGGCCTCAACGATGTCGGTGCCAAACTTCTTTGCAAATGCCCAGTCACGCTCGTCGTGTGCGGGAACTGCCATAATAGCACCCGTACCGTAGCCCATCATTACGTAGTCGGAAATATAGATCGGGATCTCCTTGCCCGAAACAGGGTTGATCGCCGTCAGACCGTCGATG
>JAZNZC010000058.1:0-4246 GCA_045594745.1 Eubacteriales bacterium | reverse complement strand
ACCATACCTTTCTTGCTTATTCTGCAATTATTTTGCTCGCCAAGTGATGCGTCCCTTGGTCAGGTCGTAGACCGAAACCTCAATGGTTACGCGATCGCCGGGCAGAATTCTAATATAGTTCATACGAAGCTTACCCGAAATATGCGCGGTTACAATGTGACCGTTCGGGAGCTTTACTTTGAAGCAAGCGTTGGGCAATGCCTCAACGACTGTGCCTTCAAACTCGATTACGTCTTCCTTTTGTGCCAAAAGAATGTCCTCCTAATTCAGTTTTAGATTGTTTGTGTTTATCAGAAACCTTTTTCTACTTCGGTCAAGATCAGCACGCCGTTACTTGTGAGTGCCACGGTGTTTTCGTAATGTGCCGAAAGACTTCCATCAGCGGTTTTTACCGTCCAACCGTCGTTGAGCTCAATTACGTCCGCGGTTCCTACGTTGACCATCGGCTCAATGGCAAGCGTCATACCAACCGATAGGCGGATGCCTCTGCCGGGAGTGCCGAAGTTTGGAACATCGGGTTGCTCGTGCATATTCGTGCCGATCCCGTGTCCAACGTAGCGTTTAACGGTGCTAAATCCGTTTTGTCGTACCAAAGTATCAATAGCCGAACCAACGTCGCCCAGGCGATTGCCCGATTCAAGCTTTTCCACGCCTGCCCAAAAGCTATCGCGTGTAACCTGAATCAGTTTTTTTGCCTCGTCACTGACGTTCCCTACGGGAATGGTTCTTGCTGAATCACCGACGTAGCCGTGATAGGTTGCACCGGTGTCGATTTTGACGATGTCGCCATCCTTCAGGATGCGGTTTTTAGCGGGGATGCCGTGAATGACCTCGTCATTGATGCTGATGCATGCGCTGGCAGGAAAGCCGTGATACCCCAAAAATGCAGGGGTTGCACCGCACTTTTCGATGTGCCGGCGAATGGCTTGGTCAATCTCATACGTGCTGATACCCGGTCGGACCATATCTCGGGCGATGAGCAATGCCTCGCCCGTGATACGTCCCGCATCTCTCATTGCGGTGATTTGTGCAGCATTCTTAAGTGTAATCATACTTTACGCCTCTACCGTTTTGAGTGCTTGGAAGACGAGGGCGGTGGTATCCGCCACCTCGTCCTGCCCCTCCACTGTGAGAAGCAGTCCGCGCTCGGCGTAAAACGCCTTGAGGGGTTCTGTCTCTCTGTGGAAGGTCTCCAATCGTTTTTTTACAGTTTCTGCTGCGTCGTCGGCTCTGACATACAAAGCCGCGCCGCATCTATCACAAACGCCCTCTTTGATGGGAGGATTGTAAACGACGTGATAGGATGAGCCGCAGGAGCAAACTCTGCGTCCGCTCATACGCTCAATGATTTTTTGGTCGGGAACTTCAATGCTGAGTACGGCATCGAGGTGGATACCCATCGTCTCCAACGCCTCAGCCTGAGGAATGGAGCGCGGGAAGCCATCCAAAATAAAACCGTTCTCGCAGTTGTTCTCTACCATATACTTCTTGATAATTCCGATAACCACGGAATCCGGAACAAGCTGACCTGCTTCGATATAGGCTTGCGCCGCATTTCCAAGCTCGGTGCCTGCTTTTCGCTCCGCACGGAGAATGTCCCCCGTTGCGATAGCGGGAATTTGATATTTTTCGGAAATCTTCACGGCTTGGGTTCCTTTACCCGCACCGGGAGCGCCCAGTAAAATCAGATTCATAGTTTCCTCCGGTAAATTACCGATCAATCAAGAAAGCCCTTGTAGTTACGCATCGAGAGCTGAGCCTCGAGGTCACGAACAGTCTCAAGAGCTACACCAACAGCGATGAGGAGCGAAGTGCCCGTGAACGCCAAGCTGGTGAAGTTAGCACCGGGAATCAAGGATACGATCGCACTGACAATCAGAGGCGTACCGGAGATGATTACCAAGAAGATTGCGCCCATAAGGGTTACGCGGTTGAGGATCTTCTTGATGAAGGGTGCCATTTCTTGAGGACGGATACCAATGATGGCACCGCCGTTGTTACGAATGTTGTTTGCTACTTCTACGGGGTTAAAGGAGATTGCAATGTAGAAGTAGGAGAATGCAACGATGAGTGCAATGAAAATGATGATATAGACAGGAGAGGTTGCTCCCAGCCAATCATTTACAAAGTTTGCAAAGCCGGTTCCGGGAAGGAAGGCTGCGATCGTTGCAGGAATGGATACGATGGAACTTGCGAAGATGACGGGCATAACGCCTGCCATGTTCATCTTCAGAGGCAGATTGGTCTTTTGACCACCGTAGGTCTTGCGGCCAACAACTCTCTTTGCATAGATAACCTTGATGCGGCGCTCGGAGTTTGTGAACCAAACGATGAGCACGATTGCACCCAGAGTCAATGCAATGGAGAAGATAACGCCAACGATGCCGAGAACGAGTTCCCAACCGGTCAGCCATTCGCCAAATCTATCCTTCAGCATACCAATAGTACCCTGAACAGTACCGGTCATACCGGAAATGATGTTAGCAAACAGGATGATGGAGATACCGTTGCCGATACCGTACTCGTTGATCTTTTCTGCCAACCACATGATAAGAGATGCACCTGCGCAAAGGCAAGCGATCATTACGAACCATGCGAATACATAGTTGCTGTCACCCTTCTTAACGGTGAGCCAACCCTCGTTCATGCTGAACAGGTTAACGTAACCGTAAGCGGTGATAATGGAGAGCAGGACTGTTACCCAACGGGTAGCAGCGGTGAGTTTCTTTTTGCCGTCCTCATCCTTAGACATTCTTTCCAGTGCGGGAATTGCAATGGAGAGAAGCTGGATAACGATGGAAGCGGTGATATACGGGCTGACAGACAGCGCAAAGAACGTGCCTTGGCTGAATGCGCTACCGGACATCATGGAGAGCATACCAAAGATACCGTCGCTGAGGAAGCGAGAGTAGCTTTCGATCTGGTCAACGTTGATATAAGGGATGAACAGGTTTGCACCGATACGGTACAACAAAATGATCATCAAGGTAAAGAGGAGCTTCTTGCGAAGTTCCGGGACTTTCCATGCGTTTACAAACGTTTGAATCATCCTTATACCTCCTCTGCCTTACCGCCTGCTGCCTCGATCTTCTCCTTCGCGGTTGCCGAAAATACGGCTGCCTTTACAGTGAGCTTTTTGGTGAGTTCGCCGTTGCCGAGAACCTTGAGACCATCAAGGGGCTTGCGAACGATTCTTGCTGCCAACAGCATATCGAGATCAACCACGGTGCCGTCAACAAACTTGTTGAGATCTTCAACGTTCACAATCGCATAGTTGGTAGCGAAGTGATTGTGGAAGCCTCTCTTGGGGTGAGTTCTATAAATGGGGAATTGTCCACCCTCGAAACCGAGGCGAACACCGCCGCCGGAGCGAGCGTTTTGTCCCTTGTGTCCCTTGCCGGCGGTCTTGCCATTACCGGATCCGGGGCCTCTGCCCTTTCTCCAGTTCGCCTTTGCGGAACCGGCTGCGGGTTGAAGTTCATGGAGTTTCATATCTGCCATTACCTCCTTATGCGTTTTCTACGGTTTCAACCGTAACGAGGTGAGAAAGAACCTTAACCTTGCCGGCGAGAACTGCGTCGTCCTTGTGAACGATGCTGTCACCGATCTTGTTCAATCCCAAAGATTTTGCAGTTGCCTTTTGATTGGGCTTGCAGCCGATAAGGCTCTTGGTAAGTGTTACTTTTTTCATCGCTTGCTTACCTCCAATCAACCTTTAACCTGCTCAACAGAGATGTCACGAATCTTCGCAACCTCTGCTGCAGTGCGGAGCTCCTTCAAACCTTCCATAGTTGCCTTAACAACGTTGGTGGGGTTGTTGGAACGCAGGCACTTTGCGCGAATGTTCTTAATGCCGGCAGCCTCGAGTACCATACGTACCTTGCCACCTGCGATAATACCGGTACCGGGTGCGGCGGGCTTAAGGAGAACCTTGCCTGCGCCAAATACTCCGATAACCTCGTGAGGGATGGAAGTGCCCTTAAGGGACACGGTTACCATATTCTTCTTTGCATCTTCAATACCCTTGCGGATCGCTTCGGGTACTTCTGCTGCCTTACCAAGGCCTACACCTACATGACCTGCGCCGTCACCAACAACCATAAGTGCTGCGAAACGAGCTACACGACCACCTTTAACGGTCTTGGATACACGGTTCAGAGCGATGAGCGATTCTTTCAAATCGTGCTCAGCCGGATTAAACTTTTCTGCCATAATTTCCTCCAAAAATATTCAATAAACCAATTAG
>JAZNZC010000057.1:0-6374 GCA_045594745.1 Eubacteriales bacterium | reverse complement strand
AGGAGTTCTATATTTATAGTCATTCTTCGGTGGTCAGATAAACGTAAAAAATGCCCCCGAGAAGCTTTTGCTTCTCGGGGGATATTTTTATCTTTTTTTGTAAATCACAAGTTCGGGATTTTCTCCGTTTTCTTCATAAGTGCAAATAAGGATAAAGTCCATATTGGCTACTATGCCAAAGCATTTTTTACCATCAAATTCACCCGCAAGCTGATTGCCAAGGTAGGTTTTGTTGTCGTCAAGGAATTTTACATTTTTGCCGTTTGGAAGGCGGTATGCAACGTTGACATATCCGCCAACAAGGGCGTTCAGCTTTTCAAGCTTTGGCATTCCTTCTATCGCAAGAGCGTTAATTTCTTCTATCAGCTTACGCTTGAATTCTTCAAACTTTTCCGCACCGTCAAGATTTTTATATTGCTTCCAATAGTCAAGCTTGGGGAGCATTTCTTTCATATATGCACGGGCTTGCTCGGTGGGGAATGCTTCGTTTGCCATATGCGCAACACAAACCTCAATTAAATCATCCATGTTGTGGTACATATATTCACCGTCGGCATAGCACCATTTACAGTATTCTTCGTTGAAAAAGCCGTCGATCTCGCGGCTGATGTTAGAATCCTCAAGCGGCATACCGCAGCATTGGCAAATCAGGTTTTGCGGTGAGCCGAGTAGGGTATTGATAGAAACGCAAAACAGCTTGGAGAGAAGCTTGAGTGTTTCGGTATTGGGAACCGTTTCTCCGGTTTCCCAACGCGAGACTGCCTGTCGCGTAACAAATACTTTTTCGGCAAGTGCCTCTTGTGAAAGCCCTTGGCGAGTTCTCAGTTCTAAAATAACGTCTTTTGTTTCCATAAAATCACCGCCCTCGTCAGAATATCTTTATTATATCACGTTCTGCCGCATTTTGCAAGCAACTCGCTGTTGCTCTATAAAAAATGCCGATGAGGAGCTTGGGCTACTCATCGGCGTTCTGAAATTGCGCTGTTTTAGAGGCATTTATTCCGCGTCCGGTTGTTGACCGTTGTGCGCGAACCATTGACATTCCGTCACTTTCATGTTGGTAAAGGTTGCGGCAAAAGAGGAGTCCTCTGGACTGCAGGCGTAAATGCCGAAGCGGATCTTCCCGTCGCCGTTCCACATATGGCAAACGCGCATCTGTTTGAAGGTAACGCCATCCTCTGAACATTCGATCAGGTAATCGTCCTCACGACGGCTCAGACGATACCACATAGATTGGATAGTTGCATCGATCTCGGTGGTTGCCCAATCGGAGTATCCGTTGTTTGTGACAACACTGCCGAGGTGTTGGAATTGATCGTTTTCATATTCGATAGATGCTTTGAGCCAATTTTCGCTATCGAGATACATCACAATGCCGCATTGGCCGAATCTACGCTTGCTTTGGAACTCTGTTTTGACGGTGAAGGAGAAGAATTTTTCATCGGTTTCCATCTGTAACATGGGAGCGTTGTCGTTCCTAAAGTGATAATAGGTCCTCTGCCAAAGATCGGTGTGCGGAGCTGTAACGATTTCAATTTTGTTAGCGGATAAAGTATAGTGTGCAGGTTCTCTTGTCCATTGTAGTTTGTTGATATCAAAGATCATATTCATTTGTTTTGTAATCCTTTGCGTCGCTATCATATATTCGATGATAGGTTTTCTTCACTTAAAAATGCATTTGCTTGCTCTCTGTTTGTAAAGACGATGATATTCTTATCATTGTACTTTTCGAGTAATGCCAGTACTTGGGGACGTTGCTGCTTGTTGTAATTTTTGATGAATTCGATAAATTCCGCATCCTCTGCGGTTTCTATCCACGGCATATCACTGCGTGGCTTTCCGCGACGCGTTTGGATGCCATCAAGGCAAACTTCGAGCGGATAGTCGAGAAAGATCACTGTGTCGCACGCCCAAAGCCGTAACTCCATTGTGGAGCCATAATTGCCATCGATGATCCACTCGTCTTTTTCAAGAAGCGCGGATAACCGCTCAAGGAAAACGCTCTTTTCCACGGTGGTCTTGTCGGTATTCCAATATAGCATATCGAGATGATATAACGGAACACCTATTTTATGATGCAACGCCCTTGCAAACGTGCTTTTGCCGCTCCCGGGGCAGCCGATGACGATGATCTTTTTCATCGGTATACCTCGCAAATTCTTTCAAGTATTTCTTCATCCGCAGGGCAGAACTCGTAGTTGGGTATCTCGCTCGGCGTGATCCACTTGATGTCATTGTGCTCAAGCATTTGCGGCTCTCCCTCTGCGATTGTGGCATGGTAGAGCGTGAGATGCACGTTTATATCGGGATATTCGTGCACGACATCCATAAACGTCTTTCCGACGGAGAGGAGAACATTGAGCTCTTCTCGGCACTCGCGGATGAGGGCTTGCTCTTTTGTTTCACCCGCCTCGACCTTGCCGCCGACGAACTCCCAAAGGAGTCCGCGTGCCTTGTGAGCGGGGCGCTGACATATCATAAATCGATCCTCTTGCCAAATCAGGGCGGCAACTACTTCGGTAATTTTCATATTTTTCTCAGTCCCTAAACCATTCAAATGTTGACGGGGAATTATTTTACCACTTCGGCGGTGTCAATTTTACAATTCTCTCCGAAGTACTTTTTGAGCACATCGTAAAGAGCACCGTCTTCATAGATCTTGTAGGAGCCCTCTTGACCACCGTATTGAGTCTGTTCTTGAGACCAAACGCTCATGATTTCCTCAAAGGAAGCGGTGCGAATGTCGAGTTTTAACTTGTAGTCCTCAATAGGCGTGTCGGCAGGGTTTTCGAGGAACATCTTGTGAACGACAAGGCCCCAGGAGTTATCCCACCAGCCAACAGAAACGATCTTGTAGCTCCAAATGGTCCATCCCCAGCCAAGCTCGTCGTATTGGTGGAGATATTTATCCCAAGCCTCTTTGTTGCCAAAGAAACTGAATTCGCCCACGAATTTGGGAACGTCGTAATCGGAGAACATATAGAGCGCATTCATCAAGGTGTAGAACAGTTCATTGGGAATACCCTTATCATGATTCCAGTTATAGAAATGATACTGATAGAGAACATTCTCCCAACCGTATTTTTCAGGGTTGGGGAGAGAGGCGGGGTACCAAACGCCCTCAATGGAAATGACGTGGTGCTGATCCACCTCGCGGATGGCGTCATAGAGTCTGTCCATTACATCCCATTGCAGCTTGCCCGTACCGATGTCGGTGCGTTTTGTGGGCTCGTTTACAAGGTCATATGCCAAAATAGTGGAAGCAAGATCGGGACGCTCCTCTACATAGTAGGTTGCAATGTTTTTCCAAAGCTCGCACATAGACTGAATATAAATCTCGTTTTCCCAAAAATCCATATCACGCGAGCCGCTATGCTCAAAGCCGGACTGACCGCCCACTACACCGTGCATATCGATAATGACCTTCAGGTCATATTTTTTTGCAAGAGTCAGGAAATAGTCCAGCTTTTCAAATGCGTCCTCACGCATAGTGAGGGCGTCGTCGGGACCTTCCATAAAGTTGCGGTAGTACATAGGGAGACGAATGGTGTTCAGTCCCGTATCGCTGATCAGCTTGAAATCTGCCTCGGTACAATAAGCGTAGAAGAAGGCATCCAACAGCTCGTCAAGTTGTTCTTGGGTGAAGTCACCTTTTGCTACACGCTCAGCCAAAATCTTGTCAAATTCCTCTTGAAAGATCTCCTCATAGGCTTCTACAACGCCTTGTTCGTTCACGCTTTGAAAGCTTCCGTCCTCATTGTAGAGCGCGCCAATGGAATTGACGGTCATCCAACCCTCGGAAATAAACAAATTGCCAAAGTTGATGCCTTTGATGTCAAAACGGTTGCCGTTTGTGTCGTAAAGACCGCGTCCAACGGCGACGATGGTACCGTATTCATTGGGAGTCATTTCGACACTTGCAGGCGTGTCGTCAGCGCTCTGTCTTGCTACGTAGCTATTGCCCGCCAAAGCCAGACCACCCACGATCAGCAAAACGGTGAGCAAGAAAATGCCGATGCCGAAGAGTACTTTTTTCCACACTTTTTTCGATGCTTTTTTCATAATAATCTCCATTCCGCCGCCACGCGGCGGCACAATATAATGATGATGAAATTCCCGTGTCGCTTGCGACAAAAATGGGTTGGCCCCCATTTTTAGGGAATTTTGCGCGTGAAAGAGGTGCATCTTGGCTTTTTGATTGCGAAATTTTCACGCTAACCTCACGATATGATGTATTTTTGCCCTCTGCGCAAAAAGGGCAGTATATAGATCCTCATATCATATTATAACAAAACAGACCTTGATTGTCAACATTTTCGGCATACTTCGGTGCTACATCGAATATAGTATTCTACAAATTGTTTTTTGTAGGGGGCATTATGAAACGATCGATAGGCCTTTGGCAACTGATGGGCTTTGCCGTGACCTCGCTCGGGGGCACAATACTGCATTTTTTGTATGATTGGTTGGGGAAAGCCGTGTGGATCGCACCGCTTTCAGGTGTGAATGAATCAACTTGGGAGCACATGAAGCTGCTCTTTTGGCCGATGTTCATCTACGCCATCGTGCAGAGCTTTTTCTTCCGCGATAGAGAGGACTTTTGGTGTGTGAAGCTGCGCGGGACTCTTCTCGGGCTTGCTCTCATCCCCATCATCTTTTACACCTACAACGGAGTGGTAGGGAAGTCGCCCGACTGGATCAATATTGCCATTTTTTTCATCTCAGGAGCGATTGCATATCTCTATGAGACGCAGTTGTTTCAGAAAGAAAAGGTGCGTTGCAGGATGCCCAAATTGGCGATTGGAATCCTTTGCGTGATTGCGCTACTCTTTGTTATTTTCACCTTTGCCACGCCTGAAATTGACATCTTCAGAGACCCTTTGACGGGTAGTTACGGAATATAAGCAAAAAGAGGAGCGAAGATTGAGTTCGTTCCTCTTTTTATACTGCTTTTCAGAACAATCACAAGATCAAAAATAGCGTCATCAAGCAGGGGCACAGCACCGTCTGCACAAGTTTTGCTGCGATATAGGGGCGGGTAGAGAGGTCGTGACCGTCGCAGAGGGAGAGCATTTGACAGTGGATCGAAAGGCCTGACCATCCAACAGCGGCACCTGTGAGGATCGTGGCAAGTCTACGGTTGGCAAGGCTTGCCGCTGCGCTCACGCCGCCCGAAAGTTCCAAAAGGCTTGAGAGAATGGCGTGCGTTGCTTCATTCGCCGCAAAGCGGCCGAGCACGAGCTCAACCGTCCCTGTCAGGGTGGAAAAAAAGACTACGTACGCACAAATGAGCAGGGTGCTCACGGTTGCGTTTCGTATGGCTGAGGGGAACATTTTTGCTTCAAAATGAATTTTTGTAGGGGTGGGGGAGATCGTTTTACTTTTCTCCTCTTTTTTTGATTTTTGCAGGACGTGTAGCAAAAAACCGCCAAGAAGCGCCGAAAAAATGGCAGAGATGTATAGAAATACGCCAAATTTGGCATCTTGCCACAGTGTTGTTCCGACTGTGCTGATGAGGAATGCCGAGGATGGAATGGACGAGCAAGCCAAGGTTCTTTCGCATTCGTCGCGGGTAAGAGAATCTTTTTCGTATGCCAAAATCGCACAACGTGCTCCCACGGGGAAGCCGCACAAAAGCCCCAATACCACCGCACAGCATCCTGCACGCGGAAGTCCTAATAGTTTTCCCAAGGGGCGTTCGAGCGGCGCAACTAACCATTCCCCCGCGCCGCTCTCTACCAAAAGCTCCGAGAGGACCATAAAAGGGAAGAGAGAGGGCACGACAGCACGTGCACAGAGGGACAATCCCCCACGCATACATTCAGCGGCAACGTCTGCTCGTCGAAGCATCATAGCAAGGCTGAAAAAGAGAAGAAGCATCAGGCAAAGTGCTCCAAATTTCGGACGCTCCGCTCTTTTTGCGTGTGTCAGTTGCAGTGTCATTTTGCCCCTCCTCGTTGCATAAAATGGGTGTTGATACAAGGTTACGCGCGCGGCATTTGATTTATTCCACGCGCGAGATGGAGAGGTAGTAAAATGGCAAAAAACGAACAACGTAGTGCAAAAAACGGCAAAAAAGTGCACTTTTCTTTGCGCGAGGATGACCTTTTTTGCACCGATAGCGTCCTTTTGCGGGGTGATCACAGCGCGGTGCTTTACGGTTGTGGGCGGATTCTGTTTTACGGACGAGAGCGCATATGCTTTTCGATGGGGAAGCGATCGGCCTCGGTCTTTGGCGAGGGGCTTTTCTGTACGGTCTTTTCGCCATCGGGCGTGACTGTCGAGGGGAAAATCAGAGGCGTTTGTTATTGTGAAGCCGATTGTGCGAAGTGCAGTTATCGGGTCTTGCGAGAGGGGGGAGAGGCGTGAGTGTA
>JAZNZC010000056.1:0-2708 GCA_045594745.1 Eubacteriales bacterium | reverse complement strand
CGCCTTGGCATTTCTCTCTAAATTCCGCTTCTTGGAGCGTGCTCCAATCGTTAGTCCCGTATGCAACAATTACGTATTCGGGGTAAAAATCATCGCGGAGCCCCGCCAGGTCGGGAAAAAATATGTCTCCGCCTATAGCTTTGTTATACTCGTCTGCTCCAAGTGCCTCCGCAAGCCTTGAAATATATCTTTCCGAAGGACGAAGAGCATCAAATCCTTGAGTTATCGAGTCTCCGAAGGCTATCAGTCTTTTATCTTTTTTGTCTGCTTCCACAAGCGCGCCGTCATCGAGGCAGATTTCCGCAAGAGAGCATATCACAGACCAAGGAAGATGAACGCACACTCTCTTTTTTCCTTTGCCAAGGTCAAATTTTTTGGAAAATTCCCCTTGAGACAGCTGAAGCGCAATATATCTGTCGTCAATAACCGAATCCGCAAAATTATCAAGATATCCCAATATCTCACCGTTTACAAAAACGTCCACGGAAAAAAAGCTGCGCGAGAGCACCTTCTCGGTCTTTATTTTCAAAAACAGATTTTCACTGTCGGTCTCAAAACATAGCTTTACTCCTGCCGTACACAGGCTTCTTCTGTGAAGCTCGGGATTCCTGATCTTATAGCGTTCATCCTGTTCTTTCGTGTACCTGTAAAAGCAGATCGCACCGTCCTTCTCCTCGACGCGTGCAGCTCCCGTGGTTATTTCCCTTATTTTTTCTAATCCTAGTTTCATTTTACCATCCTTATCATCTCTGTACTCTGCCGGAGCCGTCGCCGCCCACAAGCGCAAGAATATCACTCGGCTTTGAAAGATTTACGTCAAGCTCTATCGTCTGCTTGAGGCAGGAGGCAGCCGCCGCAAATTCGATCGTTTTCTGCTCGTCAAATCCGTGATGTATCGCGTATATAAGACCTGCGCCAAAGGAATCTCCTCCACCTACGCGGTCAACGATATGAATGCGATACTCCTTTGAAAAATACGGTTTCCCGTCCTTATAAAGCAGAGCCGACCAATCGTTATCGGATGCGCTGATGCTCTTTCTGAGTGTTATGGCAACTGCTCCGATGCCGTACTTTTCGGATATTTTTTCTGCCACCTCCACGTAGCCCTCGCGGCTTATCTTACCCGTTATTACGTCGGTATTCGACGCATAGATATCAAGCACGTCAGCGGCATCCTCCTCGTTTGCAATCAAAACGTCTACGTAGCCCAGCAGCTTCTCCATTACCGCCTTTGCCTCGGCACGTGACCAAAGATTCTTGCGATAATTCAGATCACAGCTGACCCAAAGTCCAAGCGCCTTTGCGGTTTTGCATGCCTCAAGACATATCTCGGGCAGATTTCCGCCAAGAGCAGGGGTAATACCCGTAAAATGGAAATGCTTCGCATCCCGCATTATCGCTTTCCAATCATAGTCTGTAACGCTTGAAGAGCAAAAAGCCGAATACTTTCGGTCATAAACGATCTTCGAGGGTCTCTGCGAGGCACCCTTTTCAAGATAGAATAGTCCTATCCTTTCGCCGCCGTAGGCGATATGCTCGGTTCCTACGGAAAACTTTTTAAGGGTAGCCACTGCACATTCGCTTATCATATTATCGGGAAGCCGGGTCACAAATTCCGTGGGCATTCCCATATACGAAAGAGAGGTCAAAACGTTAGCCTCAGCTCCGGTATAAAAGACCTCAAAGCTGTTTGCCTGAATGAATTTGAGATACCCCTGCGGATTAAGTCTCAAGATGTAATCTCCAAAGCCTATTACCTTTTTATTGTCTGTTTTCGTCAACTTTTTGATAGTTTTGGGAGCATTCGATTCTAAACCTTGCGAGATATCCACCGCTCTTTTACACGCGCCTGTAATTGCTTCAAAATCGCCTCTGTCGATCATGTCCTTCGTTGCCATAAAGCTGCCGCCGCAGGCAATCACCTTTTTTTCGGAAAGATATTTTCCGAGATTCTCAAAATTAATTCCGCCCGTGGGAATGAATCTGACAGACGGGAAAGGTCCCGAAAGCAGCTTTATAGCCTCAATTCCCCCGTTTAATTCTGCGGGGAAAAATTTCAGTACCTCTAATCCCTTCTTCACCGCTCTTTGTATCTCGCCCGCAGTTACGCACCCGGGCACGATGTTGATACCGTTTTCGACACAGTATTCAACTATCTCCTCGTCATATCCGGGTGAGACGATAAAATCCGCTCCGCATTCTATCGCGCGGTCAACGTCGGCTATGCTCAGCACGGTACCCGCGCCAACGGTCATATCCGCAAACGCGGACTTGATATTTTTTATGGACTCAAGTGAATCCGATGAACGCAATGTTACCTCTATGGAATTAACTCCACCCGCCCGTAAAGCTTCGGCTATTCTCACCGCAAGCGACGCCTTCGGCACGTTGATAACGGGCAAAATACCCGTATCCTCATAGCTAAGTATCTTTTTCATTGTTTTTCTCTCTTTCTATTCAAAGTCAATCATATTATCAATTTATGAAAGGCAAGGGCTATCGCCCAAAAGATATCCCAGCTTCATCCATTGGATCGCTTCCTTGCCCTGCTCAACGTAATGTCCGCACTCAAACCACGCGCCGCCGTTTTCGGTAGACAGAGCCTGGGGGCAATTTGAAAACGCCATATAAATGTCCCCGCAAATGCTGATAGTCTCATGCTCCACGATGCCATACTTTGTGAACCAATCGAAGATAACCTTGCCGTC
>JAZNZC010000055.1:0-12244 GCA_045594745.1 Eubacteriales bacterium | reverse complement strand
CCCACACCCCTTCAAAAACTCTCTAACACAAATTATAAAAGGAAATTTCTAACACACAGATGGACAGTCGGCGCGAGCGCAACGCTCGCTTTTGCTACCGCGAGCGGCTGGGCACCTCCAAGACCCTATCCGCTAAGAGGGTTGATTGGCGAGAGAGGAGAAAAAACCTCCCAAATCACATTATTTTTTTGTAGGGGAGGCGTTTCGCCTCCCGATTTTGGTAGGAGCGACCATTGGTCGTCCATTTTTATTATAGACAAATCCATCAATTTATGATATGATTTTTATAATAATCTTGTCAGCAAATCTCAAAATGCCACACTATATGTGTGAAAGGAGGCGAGAAAATGCAAGAAACGAACGGGATGCGCGATCGGCTGATCAACGAATTTGCCGAAAATTATATGGAAAAGCTATTTTACTTCTGTCTCAAAAAGACGGGGAATCAGGTTGAAGCCGAGGACTTGACGCAAGAAATTGCACTCCAAATTATTACGGCCTTGAACAAGGGCACGATCCCCACAAGCTTTTCGGCGTGGGTATGGCAGATCGCGCGCAACTGCTATGCAAAATGGGCAAAAGAAAAGCATAGTCAAAATGAGTCGGTAACCGGTTCCGACATCGGCGATTATGAAATCGAGGACAAAAGCGAAAACATCCTTGATGAAATGATACATACGGAGCAAATGGCTTTGCTTCGACGTGAGCTGGCGTTCATCAAGAGCGATTATCGTAACATCGTCGTTGCTTATTACATAGAAAACAAATGCGTTCGTGACATTGCATCGTCGCTTTCTCTTTCGATAAGCGCGGTTCAACAAAGACTTCACCGCGCGAGAATTTTATTGAAAGAAGGTATGGATATGGCAAGAGAATTTGGTGTAAAGAGCTATAAACCGGAGGAAGTGAATTATAGCAACAACTGTTCACGCCCCGGCGACAAGAACCAACCCTACAGTGTGATGGAACACAAAATGTACCAGAATATTCTGTTGGAAGCATACGGAAATCCCTCCACCGCAGAAGAGCTTTCCTTGGAGCTTGGCGTGGCGCTCCCTTATATGGAGGATGAATTGGAATGGCTGGCGAAAGAAACCTTTTTGATCAAAGACGGAAATAAATATCAAACCGCGTTTCCTATCGTAAGCCGTCCTGCCCAGGAGCAAGTACATTTCGCTTGGTTAACCGCTGCGCCCTCGATTACAAAAGCCTTGATCTCTTTTGTGGAGCGTCTCAATGACGCATTTGCTGAGCAAGGGGAGCCATTCTATGGCCAATATCAAGGTTACGAAAGTGCCAAGTGGTCGATTTTGATGTTGGCGTTTGATTATTTCATGTATAAGGCACCGAAAATTCGTGATTTTACCCAGCGTCCCGACAACGGATATTGGGATATGATCGGATATCAGAAGCGACCTGTATCTGAGCCGAATTTTGTCGGAAATCACGGTAGCTATTATGGGTTCCAACAGTTCAAATATGAATTCGACGGTATTTCTGATCGAACACCTCCTTATCTTACCAAAGAGGAATCGAAGGTTCTGTATGAATTTGTCATGGGAAATACGGTGGATGGAAATTGTGAAATCGTTGAAAAACTGATCGGATACGGATATTTGAAGGTAAACGGAAGCACATATATTCCGGATGTAGTCACAATCAGAATTGATGAAGTCAGAAATGCGGTTCGGAATATGGACGAAAGCATAAAGTCTGAACTATCTGTATTGGCTGAACGTGCAAAAACTTTGCTAAAAAACTTGTATGACGAGGTTTACGGCATTATCTGTGCTGATCTTCCCCCTGTCTTTTTGAATGATGTTTATCAATGCAGAATGACTGTTTCGAATTGTTATTTCTGCCGCGGATATGTTATGGCAGAAGCACTAAAAAGTGGATATTTGCTCTCTTATGATCAAGTAAGCCCCGCCAGCGGCGCTCATTTTTGGCTCGATTCATAAAACAAACCGCCGAGGGTAACCGTTTGGTCGCTCTCGGCGGTGTTTGTTTCTAAAAGGCGGGCGACCAGTGGTCGCCCCTACCACAAATCAAAGATTGATGGTAGGGCGGGGGAACCCTTTTCTCAAAAAGGGTTCCCCCACAAATCCTTATTCCTTATTAGCGGCTTTCTTCCAGCACTTGTGGCACATAGCGATATAAGAATCGTTACCGCCGATGAGAATTTGGCTACCGGTAGTGACGACGTGGCCGTTCTCGTCGATGCGGGCATTAACGGTTGCTTTGCTGCCGCAGGAGCAGATGGTTTTGATCTCAGCAATGGAGTCGGCAACCTCAAAAAGGCGGCGGCTACCGGGGAAGAGATGGGTCAAAAAGTCGGTGCGCAGTCCAAAGCACATAACGGGAATATCATGCGCGTCAACGATTTTACGCAGTTGATCGACCTGTTCGGGCGTGAAGAATTGGCACTCATCAGTGATGATGACGTTGCAATCCTTATGGCTTTTTTCAAACAGAGCAAGAATGTCAGCGTCGGGTGTCATAACGTCGGCTATGGCTTCCAAACCGATGCGGGAGCGGATGATGTTTGCACCGTCGCGATCGTCGATCGAGGGCTTGATGAGCCAAACCTTCATATTGCGTTCTTCATAATTGAACTTGGTAATGAGCGCATTCGCGGTCTTGGAAGAGCCCATCGCGCCGTACTTAAAATATAATTTAGCCATAACGTATCTCCAAAATCATCAAAATTTGCAAATCAACTGTTCGAGTGCCGTGTAGCCTTGGGGGGAGAGTTTAAGGGCGCGGTCGGCCTCAAGGCAGGCGTCGAGCGCGTTTTTGAGTCGCTTTTCGGATATTTGCCTAAGGCTCTTTTGATAGAGCCCTACGCGATATTCGTGCCACGCAGGCTTGAAAGCGGCGCAGATCTCTCCAATGGGAGCGCCTTCGGCAGTCATGGATCGAATGACCGCCATATCGCAGATCGTGCCCGACATTTCCGCCAGGATGCGAATGGGGTCGGCACGGCGGAAGCGGTAATCGGCAAGAATAGCAAGAGCCTCTTGTGAGCGTCCTGCCATAATGGCGTTTGTGAACGCATAGGTGTCGTATTCATTGACCGGTGTGCAAACGAGGCGCATCGACTCTTCATCTGCCACAGTCTTGCCGTGATAACGCAGATAAAAGCTGAGCTTGTCTATTTCGTTTGCGAGAATGTACATACTGTGCCCACAATACTCGGGGATGAGCGAGCAAAGGGCAGGGGACGCCTCAATGCCGTTGTGCAAAAAGTGCTTTTGCACCCACGCGGCAAGCTTTGCGGTAGAACAACGGTCAAACACAACAGGTGTCAGGTATTCCGAGAGGCGTTTGAGGAGTGCCGACGGACGCTTTGGCAGAATGCCTGCGTTCAGGTGCTCGGCGGCAACGCTGACGATGAGCATATTGTAGTCGTAGTCCTGAAGTGCCGAGAGGGCATCGCAAAGGTCGTCCACCTCGTTTTGCTTCATCGAGTTGAAATTAAGCCCCGAGAGAATAACCAACTTTTTGTCAGCCATCATCGGCAGAGGCATCAGCGCGTCGATCAGCTTTTGTGCCTCAAAATCCATCGCGTCGAGGCGAATTTCATTAAAAAAGGCAAAGGTGGGGTCGGGGCAGATCAGCTCGCGCGCTTGCTTGACGGCAAAGGATTTGAGATAATCCTCGTCGCCAAAGAAGAGATAGCCCGCACGGGGATTGCTTTTTAACTCTTTGCGAAAATCCGCTTCTTTTATAAGATCCATTTTATCCGACTCCTTTCCTTCAAAAATCTATTCTCATTATACCATTTTTTGCGCCGCCCGTCAAGATAGAAAATTCGCTTTGTGAGGGAAAGAAGAAAAGATTTTCATTTTTTGTCATTTTGCATATCCCAACAGGACAAAAATATAAAAAAATCGTCCGATTACGCTATTGCAAAATGGTGGGCTTTGTGCTATAATATGTTGATTTTGCAAATCCTTACCCAAAGGAGAAACGACTATGAAACAGAATGTCAATCATAAAAAAATTTGGCTTGAATGGGTGCCGATGGGTGTTTGCGCAGTTGCTATTTTGGTGTGCGCCTTCGTCTTTGGACAAAAATGGTATAAGGTTCTGCCAACGCTGAATACGCTGGTTATTCTTTTGCTCAGTGCACGTGTTGACCGCCGCTCCTTCCTCTTGGGCGGACTGAATTCGGCGCTGTATGGCATCGGATATCTTGGCGAGGGATTATATTTTTCGGTTATCAACTGTCTGCTCGTTTCAATGCCGCTTCAACTGTTTTCCTTTTTCCATTGGAAAAAGCACGCCGACGGCAAATCAACCAAGCTGCGCACGCTTGGCTGGAGCGGGGAAATTGTCGTTATCTCCCTGACTATTGTGGGGTGTCTGTGCTGCCATTGGTTCCTCTTGCCCTTTTTCGCAGGGGAAAAGCAGGCTGCGCTGGATATTTTCCTTTTTGTGATCGGCCTTGTGATCACGGTGCTGAGTATGCTACGCTATGTCGAAGCTCCCTATTACAACCTGATCTCGTCCATCGCCAATTTAACAATGTGGACGCTTATTTGCGTAAAAAATATTGCCGACCTTAATTACCTTATTATGGCGGCGTATAGCTTTTTCCGTGTGGTGCAATCGACGATTACGTGGACAAAGCAATATCAAAAAAGCAAAAAGGAGTCCGTTGCAGAGTCGGTCGACGATACCGTTCCTGTGTATGCAGAATAATATATAAAATAAAAAAGTGGAAAATATTTTGAATTATTTTCAAAAAACCCTTGACAAAAAGGAAAGAATCGGTTATAATATTTCGTGTCATTGTGTAAAAAGCGTATTCCAGGCTTGAAAGTGTGAAACGCTTCCGATTAATTCATAGGAGGTGCAAAACGATGCTCAGAACTTACCAACCGAAAAAGCGTCAGAGAAAAAAGGAGCACGGCTTCAGAAAAAGAATGAAGACCGCTGACGGCAGAAACGTACTCAAGAGAAGACGCGCAAAGGGCAGAAAGAGACTGACCCACTAATTGTAGCCTTATGGCAACAATTCCAACATAAAACACCGACTGCTGTGAAGCGTGCCTTGCGCGTTCGCGCTGTCGGCGTTTTTGTTTGTTAGCGACACTCGCAATTTTATTTTTTCAAAATTTTTCAATGACGGAAGCAAAACTTTCAATAGAGGAAAGAGCCAATGAAGTACACAACCATTAAGGAACATCATCTGTATAACAAGACCTTTTCACGGGGCGCACGCTTTTCGGGGCAGTATCTTTCGGTGTTTGTTTTGCGCGACTATGCGGCAAAGCGACTCAAAAAGGAAAATCCCGAAAAAAAGGCGTACAATCGCTTTGGCGTCAGCGTCACCAAGCGTGTGGGTGGGGCGGTACAGCGCAGTCGAGCCAAGCGCATCTTGCGCGCGGGTTATCGCGCAGTTGAACCCGAGCTCAAAACGGGATATCTGATCGTTATCTCTCCCAAAGAGGGAATACTCGATATCAAGTCCACCGATGTGGAAAGGGAATTGCGTCGCGGCTTTGTTAAGCTTGGTATGTTCCGCGAAAAGTCAACGCCATGAAGCACTTGTGTATCTGGCTCGTACGTCTTTATCAAAAGTATCTCTCACCACTAAAGGGCAGACCCACCTGTCGTTTTACCCCAACCTGTTCGGCTTACGCAATACAAGCATTCCAAAAGCGTGGATTTTTTGTGGGATTTTTGCTCACGGCTATGCGGATCTTCCGTTGCCAACCATTCTGCGCACCGGGATACGACCCCGTTCCCGAGAAAGGATTGCGCAACCGCAGATATAAGGTCGCGCCTATGACGAAGTATTTTTATCCGGAAGAATACGGGCTTGAAAAAGACGAAAACGAAGCACAATGATTTTGCAGCACCGTGCGAAAAATCAGAAAAGACGGTGCACATCCCAAAAACACGAAGGGAGTTTTTCGCTATTTGGCGAAAGAATCACAAAATGAAAAAAACGAAAATTACAGGACGTATCGCGGCGCTTACGCTGGCGATTCTACTGCTTCTGACAACTCTTGTGGGCTGCGCAGGAAAACAAGTAACCCCCACGCTCCCCTTTGACGAAAAGGTGTTCTCAATGGATACCGAGGAAGAGCTCAAGGCACACGGGCTGAAGCCCTCGGAGCTCAAAAAGATCGCTGAGATCTTCTCTGCGGCCTATGGTGCAAAGAACGCGTTTGATGCTCGTGAGGCTCTGGTTGCGGCAAATCGCGGTTATGATATGACCGCCGAGAACTTTGACGCAAAAGCAGATTTTAGCGAAAACAAGGGGCTCAACCTTGACTTTGCGAAGAACGTTATCAAAAAGGCAAACACTACCGCAGCCGCCGCAGAAGCATCTGCATTTACCGATGCGGAGCTTTCCAACACCGAAAAGAGTGGCATCCTTGACAGATTGAATGAAAAAGATGTTGCAACGCTGCTTGATGCTTTCCGTCAAACCGTCAACGTTGAAAAGGGCGGCTTCTGGGATGGTCTCTTGGGCGTTATCGGTAAGATCTTGAACTGGATCACCAAGTATCTCGGCTTTGGCAGCTACGTTTTGGGCATTTGCTTGTTTGCAATCGTTATTGAGCTTTTGATGTTGCCGTTCTCCATTAAGCAACAAAAGAACTCCATCAAGCAGGCAAAGCTTCGTCCCAAGGAAATGGCTATTAAGAACAAGTACAAGGGACGCAACGACCAACCCACCATGCAAAAGATGCAAACAGAGATTCAAGAGCTCTATCAGCGCGAGAATTTCAGCCCTTACAGCGGCTGCTTGCCTCTGCTTTTGCAGTTGCCTATCATTATGGCGCTTTACTACATTGTTATCGACCCGTTGCACTATGTGCTGGGACAGGGGGCTAACGTCACTGCGGCCCTGACAACCTTTGCAACCGCATCTCCTGCGGCAGGCGGACTTGGTATGAGCATCGCTTCCAATCGAGGCACCATCGAGCTGTTGTCCTTGCTCAAGGAGAGTGGCGACAATATCATCGATGCCCTCGGCAACTTCCAATATTTCTCCTTCTCCGATGAAGCGCTCGCTTCTCTTGATAAGGCTGTTGGAATGATCCCCAACTTTAACATTGGTAATTTGAACTTTGGTCTCACGCCAAGCTGGAGTAACTGGATCTTGATGCTGGTTCCCGTGCTTACCTTTGTTACCTATTTCTTGTCGTCCAAGCTTAACCGCAAGTTTATGTATCAGCCCGCTACCAACGACGGTGTTGATGCAAGACAACAGGCTTGCTCCAACACAATGATGGATGTAACCATGCCTGCAATGTCCGCATTCTTCACCATGGCAGTTCCTGCCGTTATCGGTGTATATTGGGCGTTCCGTAGCTGGGTTGGTTTGCTCAAATCCTTCATTATGTCTCGCATTATGCCTCTCCCTAAGTTCACCGAAGAGGACTATAAGGCTGCAGAGAAGGAAATGGCAGGTAAGAGCAAAAAGAAGATCAACAAAGAGAGCAAGAACAAGTCCTACGATCAGGTAAGAGCGGTACGCTCCCTGCACTATATCGACGATGAGGACTTTGAAGATACCCGCGAACGCGGTCTTGCGCGTAAAGCGGCTATTGAAGAAAAAGAAAAGCAAGAAAAGGCCGAGGCTGCTGAGAGAGCACAAAAGCTCCCCTTCGGCAAGGCACTCCTGAAAAAGGACGACCGCAAAAACGAGCCTAAAGAAGAGACAACCGAGGAAGAGACGAAAATCGACGATACTACGAACAACGAATGAGGTAATATAAAACCATGAAAAAGGAATTGATTGTAACGGCAAAGACCGTTGACGAAGCAAAAGAAAAGGCTGCTTCCGAGCTTGGCGTAGCCATTGAAAATATTGAATTTACCGTACTGGAAGAAGGAAAGCGCGGCTTCCTCGGCATTGGCGCAACTGACGCAAAGATATCTGCCACCTATACCCTTGGCGGTGCTGATATCGCACTTGCTTTTATCGAGCAGGTCGTTAAGGATATGGAATTGAGCCTTACAGTTGCAAAAAAAGAAGGCAATAATGACGATATCCTCATCACCGTTGACGGTGAGGGCGCAGGCCTTCTCATCGGTCACCACGGTGAGACCTTGGATTCTCTGCAATATCTTGCAAATCTTGCCGCTAACAAGAAGATCAAGGGCGAGAAGCACGACTACGTGAAGATTACTCTCGACATCGAGGGTTATCGCGCAAAGCGCGAGGAAACTCTGCGCGCACTTGCCCGTCGTATGGCAGCAAAGGTCGTTAAGTACAAGAAGAGCGTAATGCTTGAGCCCATGAATCCCTACGAGAGAAGAATCATTCACTCCGAGGTTCAACACGTAGCAGGCGTTTCCACCAACTCTATCGGCTCCGAGAACAACCGTCGCGTTGTAATGTTCCTCGACGATAGCAAGGCAGCCCCTGCCCAAGAATAATCCAACAAGATCTGCGCCCTAGCGCATGATGGGGAGAGAGAACCCGATAAGTGCAGGTTCGCTCTCCCCAATCTTTTCAAGTGAGGTAGAGTATGTTTATAGGAGATACCATCGCCGCCATCAGCACGGCAAGAGGAAAGGGCGGCGTCGCCCTGCTCCGCATATCAGGTCCCGATGCCGTTTCGATCTGCGAGCGCGTTTTCCTGCCCAAAAGTGGCAAGAAATTATCCGAATATGCCCCCCGTGTCGCCGTTTTTGGCTCAATTTGCGCTCCCGATGATAGGGGAGAGTGGAATGAGATCGACAACGGCTTGGCGACTGTTTTCCGCGCGCCCGCATCCTTTACGGGTGAGGACACGGTAGAGATCTGCTGTCACGGCGGTATTTTGCTGACACAAACGGTGCTGACCGCTTGTCTTGCGGCAGGTGCGCGCGCCGCCGAGGCGGGAGAATTTACGCGTCGCGCTTTTCTGAACGGCAAGATGGGGCTTTCCGCCGCAGAGGCACTCAGTGATCTTTTAGAGGCGCAAACGCGCGAGCAGTTGACATTGGCACACGCAGGCACCGACGGTCGCGTGGAGCGCAAATGTCGTGAAATTTACGATGCCTTGTGCGCGGTTTTGTCCTCCGTATATGCGAAAATTGATTATCCCGACGAGGATCTAGCAGAGATGAGCCGCGAGGAGATGGATGCTGCTCTTGATGCAAGCATCGCTCGCGTGGAAAAGCTGCTCGATACTTACCGCACAGGTCACGCTATTGCAGAGGGTATCCCTACGGTCATTTGCGGCAAGCCAAACGTTGGCAAAAGCTCGCTTTATAACCTGATCGTTGGTCGTGATGCCGCGATCGTTACCGACGTAGAGGGAACCACGCGCGACGTGCTCACAGAAACAGCCGCCCTCGGTCGCGTAACGCTCCGCCTTTTCGATACCGCGGGCTTGCGCCAAACAGAGGATGTGGTTGAAAAGATCGGTATTGACCGCGCCCGTAAGGCTCTTGCGGATGCCGAGCTGATTTTGGCAGTCTTTGATGGCTCTGTCGCCCCCGACGAAGAAGATAAAGCCTTGGCAGAATCTCTTGCGAAGACCGGTGCCACCGTTGTTGCAGTCATCAACAAATCCGACCTCGGAGTCGTTGAACAAGATTTCTACGCCTCGCATTTTGCACATACGGTCACGCTTTCCGCCAAAGAGGGAAAGGGAACAGAGGCGCTTTCCTCGCTCGTAGAGTCCTGCTTTATCAATGGCGAGCTTGATACAAAAGAGGATACCGTGCTGACCAACGCTCGCCAAAAGGGCGCGGCGCTCACCGCGCTCGAAGCACTGAGGCGTGCCCGCGAGGGACTTTCTCTCGGACTCCCCGTTGAGCTTTGCTGCAGCGATTGTGAGGCGGCAATGCAGGCCATTGCAGAGCTTGATGGCAGAGCTGTCTCCGAGGATATCGTATCCCACATCTTCTCTCATTTTTGCGTAGGGAAGTAAACAAAAAGGAGAAATTCCAATGTACGCATATCACCCTCAATTCAAGAAGAAAAAAGAAAAGTTGCTTGCGTGGTTTCTCGTTGCGCTTGGTATCGTTCTTTATATCACCTCGCAGTATCCCGGTGCCCCCATTCCCGGTGTTTTGCAAATCCTTGGCGTTTGTTCACTCGCAGGCAGTATTTTACTGGCTTCGATGTATATTTTGCGCTCTTACTCCTATGAGTTGGTAGAGGGAGAAGAGGAAGGAAAGACCGATTTTGTCATTACCGAGTATTACAGTCGCCGCAAAACGGTTGTTTGCCGCGTAGGGCTTGAGGATATCGTTTCGGTTGTACCGCTGGATCCAAATTGGAAAAAAGGAAAAGAAACGCTTTACACCTACACGGGTGTTTTATACGACGAAAAACGCTATCTTGCACAGATGCAAGCACACGGTGAACACTTTTTTGTCATTATTTGCGCCGACGAAACACTTTTGAACCTACTTGTTAAATGCTGACAGCAATATTTGTCTTGCATTTCTTAATAAATGTCTTGAAAAACAGCACAATTTGTCTTATAATTATCTTATAGAACCCTTTTTATCTATAATACATCGAAAAAGGAGAATAAAGATATGGCTTTTCCGGTAGCAATTCAAGTCTATTCGGTAAGAGGTGACGCTTCCCAAAATCTGCGCGGCACGCTCGAACAGATCAAAGAGATGGGCTACGACGGCGTTGAATTTGCAGGCCTTTACGGTCACACGCCCGAGGCAGTACGCGATATGTGCAAAGAGCTCGGTCTTGTTCCGATCTCTGCACACGTTCCTTACCTCGATATGGTCAAGGATCCCGAGGGTGTGCTCGGTCAATATGCCACCATCGGTTGCAAGTACGTAGCCGTTCCTTACCTCACCGAGGAGTATCGTCCCGGCAAGCCCGCCTTTGCAGACGTTATTAAGAACGTCGAAATGCTTGGCGCGGTTGCAAAAAGGCTGGGCATGACTTTGCTTTATCACAACCACGATTTTGAATTTTTGAAGATCGACGGCAAATATGCCCTGGATATTCTCTATGATAGCGTTCCCGCAGATCTGCTCCAAACCGAGCTTGATACCTGTTGGGTGAACGTAGGCGGTGAAAACCCCGCTGATTATATCCGCAAATACAGCGGTCGTTCCCCTGTAGTGCACCTCAAGGACTTTGCAGGTTCTAAGTCCGAGAATATGTATGAGCTCATCGGCATTGAAAAGAAGGTCGAAGTAGCACCCCAAAAATTCGAGTTCCGCCCTGTTGGCAGCGGCAAGCAAGATTTCCCTGCAATTCTCGCAGCAGCAGAGGATGCAGGTGCAGAATGGGTCGTTGTCGAGCAGGATAACCCCTCTATGGGTCTTACCCCCCTTGAGTGCGCCGCAAAGAGCCGCGCATACCTGAAAACGATTGGCTGTTGAGTAGCCGTAACAAATACAAAACGGAGGATTATAAAAATGGGATTGGATGATTTCAAGCACAATCAAGAAGAAAAGCAAGTAGTAGACGCTAACAGAAGAATGCGCGTAGGTATCATTGGTACCGGTTGGATCGCAGAGTCTCACATCAGATCGTATCTCAAGCAGGCAGATGTAGATATCGTCGCAGGCGCTGACCTTGTTCCCGGCAAGGCAAAGAAGTTCTTTGAAAAGTTCGGCGTTGAAGGCGTTAAGACCGACTACGCATCCCACAAGGAAATGATTGAGGATAAGAGCCTCAACCTCGATGCAGTTTCTATCTGTACCTACAACCGTCAACACGCACAACCCGCTATCGACTGCCTCAATGCAGGCATCAACGTCCTGCTTGAAAAGCCCTTCACGGTTACTCTCGATGAGGCTGTTGAAGTTATCAAAGCAGAGAAGGCAAGCGGCAAGGTTCTCTCCATCGGCCATCAGCCCAGAATGGATGCGAACATGAAGATGATCAAGAAGATCTGCCAAAGCGGCGTTCTTGGTAAGATCTATTACATTCAAACCGGCGGCGGGCGCCGTCGCGGTATTCCCACGCCTTACGGCACCACCTTTATCGAAGACGAGACCGCAGGTCTTGGCGCACTTGGTGATATCGGTTGCTACTCCCTCGATATGGTCCTCAACGCCATCGGTAATCCCAAGCCCCTGACCGTTTCGGGCTACGTCTCCGACTTCTTTGGCAAGAGCACCAAGTACAGCAGCGCAAGCGACGCCGCCAGATTCAGCGTCGATGACTTTGCAGCAGCTTTTGTCAGACTCGAAGGCGGAATCATCCTTGACTTCCGTATCTCCTGGGCTATGCACTGCGACACTCCGGGTGATACCATCATCCTCGGTAAGGAAGGCGGCCTGCGCATTCCTTCCACCG
>JAZNZC010000054.1:0-2676 GCA_045594745.1 Eubacteriales bacterium | reverse complement strand
GTTGCTGAGCATGGTTGTCTTCCTAAGACCGCTTGGCCTCCGACTTCGACAAATTTTTAGACTACAACTGCCGCCGTCACGATTTTTCAAACTGCTACATCAATCCCGAGCAGCTTGCGTGGCTTGATGCCGATCTTACTTCAACCGATAAGCGTTGCTTTATTTTTATGCACGCGACGTGTGAGGTTGGCGACTTTGGAATTATAAACAAAAACGATTTCAGAGGCGTGCTTTGGAAGGCTAATCAGCGCGTGGGCTACAACAAGGTAACTATGGTGGTTTCGGGACACGATCACACCGACGAATATCTGTATAAGGGCGGGATTCACTATCTTGCCGTTAACAGTATGAGCCACAAATATATCGGCGCGACCTGTACCGAACAGAACTCCCGCGCCGCCGAATTGAAGGCGAAGCACGGCACCTTAAGACACGCGACCTTCTATAAAGATCCGCTTTATGCCTTTGTTCGTCTCAAGAGTAACGGTCTTATTCAGATAATCGGCAAGCAGAGCGAGTACGTGGAGTACAGTCCTCTTGAGGTTCATTGGGAGTGTGCCGCCTCGCCTCAGATATCTTACAGAGAGTTTTGGATGAACGGTTATGGCGAACTATGATCTTGATCTGAACGGCAACTGGCTCTTTCACGAGAACGATTTTGACCGCAAGGCGCGTATGGTGGGCGACGAATACCACGCGTCAAGCAAAGCGGGAGGCGCTTTGAGACATCTTAAAGGCTTCAACGACAGATCTCTTTGGCGAGAGGTGACTCTGCCTCACGATTGGCTGACGGAATTGCCCATAGATGGGATTTTTGACGCTACTCCCGGTTGCAAGCGGCGCGGTGTGGCTTGGTACAGAAAGTTCTTCTCTCTTCCCGATGAAGAGATCGAATGTGCGGAGCTTATTTTCGACGGAGTATTGGGCGAATGTCAAGTATTCGTCAACGGAGTGTTGGCAAAGCGTAATTTTAGCGGATATAATCGTTTCTCCGCGGAGATAGGCGACTATCTCTTTCAAGGAGCCGACAACGACATAGCGGTCTTCGTTGATGCTCGCCGTCACGAGGGCTGGTGGTACGAGGGCGCGGGTATATATCGCCCCGTAAGGCTTTCCTTGCATGACCGTTCTTATATAGTCCGTAAAGATTGCTTCATCCGTACGAAAGGAAATGAAGTTATTGCCGACCTGCATTTTGTTGGGAACGGAACAATAAAAGCAAGCTTGACGGACAAAGACGGAAAGAAGATAGCGTCTGCAAAAGCCGTTGGAGAAGATAGTGTTTCTTTTAAAATGCAAGTAGATGCTCCCGCGCGCTGGTCGCCCGAAAATCCCAATCTTTATACTCTTGATGTTTCCTTGGAGCAAAACGGCAAAGAGAGCGACCGCGTGACCTTTTCGGTGGGATTTCGTGATATTGAATGGGTAGAAAACAGCGGTATGCATCTTGACGGCAAGCCCTATCGCATCAAGGGCATCTGCGCCCATCAGGATCACGCGGGACTTGGCGCGGCGGTCTACGAGGACGTGGAGGAATACCGAATACTACGCTTGAAATCGCTTGGTGCCAATGCTTACCGTTGCGCTCACCACGCGCCGAGCGAGAGTTTACTTGACATCTGCGACCGCTTAGGTGTGCTTGTAATGGTGGAAAACCGCCATTTCGACGTCAGTGAGGACACCTTGGCGCAACTGGACGCTCTTGTAAATCTTTCGAGAAATCATCCATGTGTCTTTATGTACTGTATGTTTAACGAAGAGCCATGGCAGGCTGAAGCGCGGGGCAAGCGCATCGTTGCAAAACTCAGAGAAAGAGTGCTGTCGCTTGACGGCACAAGGGCGGTTACCGCGGCGCAGAATGGCGGCGTATTGCTCCGTCACAACGCATCCGAGGCTCTTGACGTAATAGGAATGAATTACAATCTTGACGCTTATGAGTCTTGCCATACCCTATTGCCCCAAAAGGTAATTCTCGGCACCGAAAACAGTCCCACCTTTGCCACTCGCGGAGTGTATAAGACCGACAGAGAAAGACAGATCTTTGCCGATGACGGAAGCGAATACCCTGCTGATTTCTCCCAACCCTTGAACGAGACTATGGCGACGGTTGAAAAATATCCCTTCGTCGCCGGATGCTTCGTATGGAGTGGTTTTGACCACGGCGGCGAGCCAAATCCCTTTGAATACCCCAGCGTTTCCTCTCATTGGGGATTTCTTGACAGATGCGGATTTGACAAAAATATCGCCAATTGGCTGAGAGCATATTATGTTGACGAGCCTTTTTTGCGCCTTGCCACCTTTGCCGATGCGCCCGACGTGGGGGAACGGCGAGTTATTGCCTATACCAATGCCGACGAGGGCGAGCTTTTTGCGGACGGCATTTCTTTCGGCAAAAAGAAGGCTGAAAACAGAATTTTGACGTGGGATGTCCCCGCGGGCTGTAAAGAATTGCTTGTAATTGCCCAAAAGGACGGCAAAATTATCAGAGACAACCACAAAAATCCCGGTCAAAAATCAAAATTGTGCGTCACTGACGTTTCAAGAGGCAAAAAAGTGCGAATTTTGAATATCTGCGTTACCGATGAAGACGGAAATGCTATACTGTCCGAAAACGGCACTCTTTATATTGACGGCGAAATTCTCGGTGTCGGCAACGGCGACCCTAACGGGCATCAC
>JAZNZC010000053.1:0-3666 GCA_045594745.1 Eubacteriales bacterium | reverse complement strand
TATTGTCAAGCCAATTTGAGAGTTTGATTCGGGAATAAAAACTAGGTCAACATTAATAAAAAGTGTTGACCGAATGACTGTTTTATATTCTCACTCGGAGCTTCGAATTCTCAAGAACCTATTCCGAAAACCTAAACTTTTTAAGGAGAAAACAAAAATGAGAAACACTAACAAAAAGGGTTTCACTATTGTTCAGCTCGTGATCGTTGTTGCTGTAATCGCGATCCTCGCGGCAGTTCTGATCCCCACATTTAGCGGTATTATCGCTAAGGCCAACCTCTCTGCCGACCAGCAGGCAGTTCGTCAGATGAACACCGTGCTTTCCAGCTATGTCGGAGACGAGATTGAAAACATTGCCGATGCGAAGATCAATCTGACAGAGAACGGCATTGACGCAAACAACTATAAGCCTCTCACCGTTGATCACGATTTCTATTATCTTGCCGACGAGAACCGCGTTGTTCTCTTCAATACCAAGGAAAAAAAGGTAGTATATCCCGTTGAGTATCAGGATGCAAAATATGATGCGGCAAACTGGATGTCTCTTGGCGGTATCGGCGATCAGGCTGCGGAAGAAAAGCTTGTAACCGGCGGTATTCTTTCTGGAACCATCGACCTCAAGGGCGCAAGTGTTAACCTGAAGCCTACATCCGACTTCACAATCGGCGGTGCTTCCGCTGCCGATGCCGATATGGTTACGATCAAGAATCTCGTTTGTGATGAGTCCACCAACCGTAAGGCTTTGGAACTTGATGCGCCTAACAATGCTGTTACATATGTTGGTATGATTGCCACCGTGCCCAGCGGAGTTACTGTTACTGTAAAGAACTTGATTATTGATGGGGCAGTGATTGGTGATTGTACGAATCCTTATACCGGTAAGGTAGGTATTATTGCAGGTGCTGTTGAAGGCACACTCAAGATTGAAAATGTTATCATCAGAAACGCCACTGTATTTGGATTCTATGATGTCGGTTCTCTCGTTGGTGCTGTTCATACTAACGGTAAGGTTGAGATTACCAATGTAACGATTGAAGATACGGTAGTAAAGGGAGCAGAAGGTGCTGCATCCGTGATAGGTACACTGCGTTGTGACCTCTCAAATGTCACCGTTAGCGGTCTTACAATGAACAGAGTGACGGTTGAAGTAAGCGAGTTTAATAACAGCTATACAAATACCGACGGCACTATATATACGTTGGATTTCTCCAAGACATACACCAGAAGCAATGGAGACGTATTCATTTATGATGACGGTGATATCGTTCCCCTTACCACTGATAATCATTATTGGATCAGACATAGCGGTGGCTATGTAGAGGAGAATGGCGTAAAATATTGGGACCGTTCTTCTGGCAACTTCAATTAAGTAAGATCGAGCATTGCTTTTAAAAACTGTATTTTCTACGGAAACAGCGTGCAATTTTTTGATGCCAATGCTGTAGATGAAGGAATAACCGGAACATTGAAAAATGTCAATTTGCAGATACAATCGCCGTAAGCTGGGCGGTGCTCACAAACGTTTATGTTGAGATAATTGATTGCACCCTTGCCAACTTGAATGGTCGCGGAGCAATACAAATTGAGCAATAAATATGATAATTCTGCAAAGTAATTATTAACTAATATTTGACCCCGAGGCATTTTGTCTCGGGGTTTTCTTAAGGCTTTACCGAATAAAATGTCAAAATTTGACCGAATGATTTTTAAAAATCTGACCGAATAGACTTGCAAAAGCCGACCGAATGTGTTATAATTTAATAAACACTTTTCAGGAAGGAAAATGTTATGGCTAAAATTGCAAATAAAAATCAATATAAAAAGCGTGTTGTTGACGAGACGGTTGAGAGATATCTGAAGACATTTGGTGCGATTTGCATTGAGGGGCCTAAGTGGTGTGGAAAAACCTGGACGTCCTCATATCACGCGAATAGCGAGCTGCTTATCGGAGATCCAGCAGGCAACTTTCAAAACAGAAATCTTGCCGAAATCTCGCCATCATTGGTTCTTGAAGGAGAAACTCCCCGACTTATCGACGAGTGGCAGGAGGTTCCTTCTCTTTGGGACGCGGTCAGATACACCGTAGACCAGCGTGCAGAAAAGGGACAGTTCATTCTTACAGGCTCGTCAACGCCGAAGCGAAAGGGCGTGCTTCATAGCGGAGCGGGACGAATAGGCAAAATAAGAATGAGGACGATGTCATTATACGAGTCAGGAGACTCCAGCGGAAAGGTATCGTTGCGTGAGCTTTGTGACGGAAATTTAACCCCGTCCATTACGGGCAACGTTGATCTCCATCAGCTTGCAAATTATGTTATTCGCGGAGGTTGGCCCGGAAATCTCAACGTGCCTATTGAGGATGCATCTATTTTGCCGGAGTCATATATTGATGCAATTCTTAACGATGATGCGGGACGAGTTGACGGTAAGAAACACGATGTGGGTAAGATGAAGCTGCTTCTTCGCTCGCTTGCCAGGAATGAGAGCACAACTGCAACGAATAAAAAGTTGCTTAACGATATAAAGGTTTTTGATGATGATAGCATTGATTCGGACACCATTTCTATGTACCTTGATGTATTCAATAGGTTGTTTTTGCTGGATAATCAGCTACCGTTTTCATCAAATATTCGTTCGTCTGTCAGGATCAAACAGGCTGAAAAAAGGCATTTTTGTGATCCTGCACTTGCCTGTGCCTTGCTGAAGGCAACGCCGCAAAAGCTGATCGGCGATCTTGAAACCTTCGGTTTTCTTTTTGAGGCTCTTTGTGAGAGAGACCTGAAGATATACGCAGAATCCTTTGGTGCGGAGGTTTATCATTATCAGGATTATTCAGGTCGGGAGATCGATGCAGTGGTTGAAATGCCCGACGGAAGATGGTGTGCCTTTGAAATCAAGCTTGGAGCAAATCAGATTGAAAAGGCGGCAGAAAATCTTGTTGCAATTCGTGATTCAATCAAGGAGAGCGGCGGAGTTGCTCCATCCGTACTGTGCGTCATTTGCGGTATGACAAACGCGGCGTACGTTCTGCAAAACGGCGTTTTTGTAGTTCCAATAACCGCATTGAAAAATTGATGGATTTCAGAGCGTTACGCGAAGGCGTGACGCTCTTTTTACTTTTCATAGAGCCGTAAATGCGGCTCTTTTTTTGTTTGCTTTTTGCCCGATTTTGGGCTCTCGTTTTTGTGTTATTCTCCGTCAGAAATGTGGTCAAAAATCGTGAAAAGTGCAGTATTTTCAAGGGGTTTGGGCGATTTTGCACAGAGGGACGAACTCTGCGAAGACTGTAGGAGTGTGCGACTGGCTTTTTGTCGGTGTTGTCTTAACTCGGAACGGTGGGGAAAATGGGCGTTTTTTTGCCCTTTTACTGCCGTGGCGGTAACGCCAAAGGCGACGGACAAATGGCGGGCGTGTCCACAACATGCAGGCAAAGCCGAGACGAGGAAATGCAGAATTGAGCGAGCGGTCTGTAAACAGACACCGAAAACGCTTAATTTGTGAGTGCAGAATCAAGAATGCACGAACTGTATTTACCCTTGCGATGGCAACTATTCTAAGAAGGAGGATTGCTTGAATGGAAAACATCAAAAAACTCTGGGAAAAACGCAACGAGATCGTTAAACCAGTAATTGCTTGGAGTGTTTTCGGCGGCACACTCGCTGTTGC
>JAZNZC010000052.1:0-4204 GCA_045594745.1 Eubacteriales bacterium | reverse complement strand
CGTGTTGATAGTGAGCAAGACGAATGGTGGTAGCACCCATTTCGCAAATGAGGTCCATATCCTCCTCGTGGTGCTCGGGGAGCAGAGCGTTACCAACGCCCCATCTGTCTTGGTGACGGGATACACCGCGCAGGGGATATTCTTCACCGTTGAGGATGAAGCCGTTTTCGGGATCGATCTTGAAGCTGCGGCAACCAAAACGGTTGCATACGTTATCAACTACCTCGCCATTCTCAACGATCTCGACCTCACAGCAGTAGAGGTAGGGATCACGGCGACCGTGCCACAGGTGAACGTCCTTAATGGAGAAGGTTACCTTTGTATCGGTGTTCTCGATCTTGTCGATCTCGTTTTCTTCTTTGTCATAAATGGTGTAAACCAGCTTTTGTGCGGGGGTCATATCCTTAACGAATACCTGAACCTCAACGGTTGCATCCTTACCCTCAATGGTGGGGGTGATCATCAAGCCGGGGCCGCCGTAGTAATCAAGATCGAAGTGAGACTTGCTTACGGCAATGAGGTTTACGTCGCGGTAGATACCGCCGTAAAAGGTGAAGTCCGCCATTTGGGGATAAACGGTCTCGTTGATGGTGTTCTCAACAACAATCGCGATATCGGTCTCGTCTGCGATCTTCTCGGTGATATTTACTCTCCAAGTGGAATAACCGCCGTCGTGATGCGCGAGCTTTTCACCGCCAACATAAACGTCGGCAGAGGAGTTGGTTCCGCGCAGCTCAAGGTAGTAAAGGTCTGCCTTGGGCAGGTCAGCCTTTTTCAGTGCCTTGTGGTAAACGCAATAGCCGCGGAAGTAATCATTGCCGCCGTCCTGACCGTCAATAGCGTTCCAGGAGTGAGGAAGGTTTACGTGCTCGCCATCGCGCAGAGTGATATCGGTGCTGTCCTTAACAAACAGCCAATCCTTATTCAGGTTGATAATGTTTCTCACGGTATATATATCCTTTCAATTCGTATTTTCAAGCAAACGGGAGTGGGGAACGACTCCCTAAAACGGCGTCCGACCGTAGGTCACAGTCGGACGCCTGAGAAGTTACGGGGAATAAAGCTTAAACGTTTTTGGTTTCAACAGCTGCAACAGCCTCTGCTTCAACATCCTCGCTGTGACGAGCTGCGAGCTCTTCATTCATTTTGTTCAAGGTCTTCCTGTCAAGGTTGTAGATCAGAGCAAGACCGATGAACTGGACAACTGCGCTGAACAGGTACAGACCTGCAACCAGCCAGCACATATTGTGAGCGGTTTGTGCGCTCTGTCCGATGGTACCGTACTTGGAAACGTAGCCGAGTGCGCCCATGATCAAGAGAACAACAGAGGGGCCAACGCCTTGTGCGAGCTTGCGGAAGAAGGAGTGCAGAGAATAAACCGTGCCTTCCTCGCGAGTGCCGAATTTCCATTCGTTGTAGTCGATCGCATCACCCATCATAGCCCAAGATACGCAGGTGTAAACACCCATACCTACGCCAAATACAACAAGGCCGAGCAGGTAAACGATGAGAGCGGTGTTGACAGACTCGATCAAGGGGAAGATCAGCATAATGACGCCGCCAACGAGGGAAACGATGGTGCCGAATACGGAAGCCTCTTTTTTACCGTACTTCTTAACGATCTTGGTAATAAAGGGCATAAAGAGGAACATAGGCAAAAATCCGATCATTTGTACTACACCGGACATAGATGCCATGTTGAAGTAGGTTGCAAACATAATGGTGTTTGCAGTGGTAGCTGCGTTCATACCAAGGAACATACCCATAGCGGCAACGGTTGCGCCAACAGCGGGACGGTTCTTCATAAACTTGCCAAATGCTTTGATAACGTTGAACTTTCCGCCGCCTTCGTTGGTCTTAACGGTATTTTCGTCCACGCGAACGGTGCTCAGCTTGAGCATCAGCATAAAAGCGGCAAATCCGATAACGCCCATGATCAGTGCTGCAAAGAATACTCTTTCGCCAAGCAGGACCTCAAGCTGCTTACCGGTCAGGGGGCTCAGAACGGCCTCGCCCATTTGATAGGCTTCACCGGTAACGGGGTTGGTGTGGAACTTATCAGGGCTGAACATATCCTCAGCACCCTCGGGAATTTCGATCTTATCAAGGAAGCCTGTTGTGCCATCATAGGTGACCTTGTTCCAAATGAGCATAGGAAGAATGATGCCGGGGAGAAGGTTGCCGATCATGGAACCGACAGAACGCCAGGTGGAGAGCTGTGCTCTCTCTCCTACGTCCTCGGTGATAACAGAGAGCATAGAGCCGTAGGGAACGTTTGCGATGGTGTAGAAAGCATCCCAAACGATGTAGCCGAGAACGAACAGGATCGCCTTAACGACCGTGGGAGCGCCGGGGAAGGGAAGGAATACGGCTGCGCCGCCGACTAAAAGGCCACATGCGCCAACAAAGATGTAGGTTTTGAATTTGCCCATCTTGTACTTTCTTCTGTCGGCGTCGATCAGAGAGCCGATGAGCGGATCGTTAACTGCGTCCCAAATTTGGACGAGAAGGAGAAGTGCGGAGAGAAGACCGGTTTCCAACATCATAAAAACGAGCCAGAAGGTTTGAACAGTACCCTTCAGAGAAAAGCTCATGTTGCAACCAAGGTCGCCGGCAGCATAAGCGATTTTATCGCGTATGCCAAACTTGCGCTTGCCGTTGGCATCAAGCTGGGGTGCTTTTTTCATTGTCTTTTTCCTCTTTTCATAAATTTTGTTTTGTGTAAATCAAGTCAATATTTCGACTTGAAATCCATCGTATTTTATTATAAAACTTTTATTCTTTTTGAGTGAGTAAAATTTTGCTCTGCTTTTGTATTTTTTTAATATTTTTGTGCAAAAATAATTGAAAACGAATAAATATTATGATATAATTAAGAAAAACGACGAAAAAATGTCGGTATTTTCCAATGAAAGGAGGGGGATGTTGTGCCATACGAACAGGAGCTTTCACTTCTGCACGATACTTTTCAAAAGAGTCACGTCAATCTTGCGCGCATTGCAGAGGCGGATTTTTATGCTCTGCGGGAGGTCAATCCGCTTCAAAACGCCACCGATGCCTCGGATGCATCCGCGCGAAGACTTTTTCTGCAATCGCTGTCGCCATATACGATGTATAAACAGACCGATGCTTACCGTCGCGCATGGGTATATCTGCTCTTGCCCAAAGAAGAGGTCAGCGAGGTGCTTTTGCTTGGCCCGTATCTTGCGTCTCCTATTCGCGAAGAAGAGCTGCTCGAGATGAGCGAGGAGAACGGTCTCTTCCCGCAAATGCAACGCACGGTGCGCGAATATTATTCATCTCTACCCGTTTTGCGCGATACGAATTTGCTGTTTGTTATGTTGGAGACCTTTTGCGAGCGCATTTGGCACCGCCCATCCTTTGCCGTAATCGATGTTAACCGTGAGCATCGTATGCCTGTATCTCTTTTGAATGAGGCTCCACGTACCGACAGCTTCGATGATCACCTTGCCAATATGAAGGTGTTGGAAAAGCGTTACGAATTTGAAAATGAAATGATCCGTGCGGTCACATTGGGTCAGATCCACAAGGAAAAACAGTTTCTTTCGGGCTTTGCGGCAATGCCACTTGAAATGAGAAGCTCATCACCGTTGCGCAGTGCTAAAAATTACAGCATCATTATGAACACGCTCTTGAGAAAAGCGGCTGAGGGCGGCGGCGTGCACCCTGTTTATCTTGACCGCATTTCTTCCGGTTTTGCCCGCAAGATTGAAGAGACGTCGGTGCTTTCCGAGTTTCCGACACTGATGAACGAAATGTTCCGCTCCTATTGCCGTTTGGTTCGCAAGCACTCTCTCAGACGCTATTCACCCGCCGTGCAAAAAGCGATTTTGCTCATCGACTCCGATCTCTCCGCGCCGTTGACGCTCTCTGCACTTGCCGCCGCGCAGGGGCTGAGCGAGGGGTATCTCGCCACGGTCTTCAAAAGGGAAACAGAAAAGACAGTTTCAGAATACGTGCGTGAGAAACGAATGAAGCACGCGGCACATCTCTTAACCACCACGAGATTACAAATTCAAACCATTGCTCTGCATTGCGGTATTATGGACGTACAATATTTTTCAAAGCTTTTCAAAAAGCACACGGGAAAGACTCCAAAGGAATACCGTGAGACTGCAGAATAAACGCATCACGTAGCACAAAAAGCGCACCTGCCACGCGGCAGGAAGTCGGAGGCCAAGCG
>JAZNZC010000051.1:0-16465 GCA_045594745.1 Eubacteriales bacterium | reverse complement strand
GGTAGGTGCAACGCACCTACCCGTTCTTTATCGCTGAATACAATGGCTCGAAGCCTCGCGAATTTTCGCTTGCGAAAATTACGCTATAACCTGCGGATGGTGTAAAAATATTACTTACCTAAGCATTTGAATAGAAGTTCTTTGCCGTATCCCTCTGGAGAGAGCCAAGAGGAAGAGTAAGAATCAGAGTAAGCGGCGCCAATCAACATACGTTTGGTGTCAATAAGCTCGATTTTATCTTTGCTGCTATCGTATTCTCCAAATATTACTGCGTAGTTTGTTCGGTTTTTGTCCAAGTCTACTTTCCACACTATGAGAGCACGAGGACAATCTGTAACTGGTTCAGCATCTAATATCTTCCATTTTGAACATATAACTCGATTTGTTTTTTCAGGATCTATCGCAAGCTGTGCTTGGCGATGGTATCTGTAAGCATCCTCAAAGGCTTCTCTTATGTCGCGGTATAGACCGTCTTCTGTAAAGTCATTATAGATGCGGTAACCATCATATCCATCACATCCATCAAGGAGTTTATTGTAAAAAATCTCAATTCTTTTGTAATGTTTGTCCGGAACTTTGACAATATAAATGGGCTTTGTAATCCCTAACATTGAGGTTGTCAATGTCATGGGTTTATTCGTATATTCACTGCTAGTTATGCATCCCTCTCGATCAACATAATTATAGGATCGTAGGAGTTCAAATTCAAGATCCTTGACCCTAAGTACAGATGGGAAGTGAAACAAAACAATTTCATCCGGTGAGATTGTTTTCAACTTTTCGTAAATTTTCTTGTTTTTCTTGCAAAGTCTTGGATTTTCATCATTGAATTTTGTAATGTTCTCTTTCACCAATTCTGCTATTTCGGCCTTAATCTGTTCTTCAGTTTTTGTCAGAGTGTTGTTTGACATAACGCTTTCCTCTTTTCTTCAAATTTTCTTTACTATACAAAAAGTGCGCCGACCGAAGTCAGCGCACAAAAACGCAAATTCCGGTCGTCGCCAAACAAACCGGGTACAGATTGGGTATATCTTAAGAGTATGCCATCTTCTGCTTGGAATTTGCATTTTATCAAATTCTAACAAAAGAAGCATACCACAAAAAGGGTATACGTATCCCAAAAAGAAAATACACCCATAATCTGTAATATTCGGTTTGTTTGGCACATTCATTGTAGCACAGTTGTTTGAAAAAGTCAAGTGTTTTTCAAAAAAAGAGATTTTTTATCGTTGAGTAGACGCAAAAAGAGAACCGCCGCGGCGGTTCTCCTTTTTATATCGATTTAAGCTTCAGCTTCGCTTGTTACGGGGATCTCTTCTGAATAATCCTGACCTTCGGTGGCGTCGATGTCGATGTCCTCTTCGTCTTGGGGAGCGAGGGTGATCTCATCGAGTCTTGCGCGAACGTACTTGCTGTGTTTGGAGCGAATGATCCATTGCTTTGCTTCGGTAACGCTGCGTGCGTACTTGCGCTCAAAGCACCAAATGATCTGGCAAACGGTGTTGTAGTTCTTGTCGCTGTCGTGAACAACGGTGTTCTTTCTGATCATCGTGTTAAGATTGCTCAACAGGCCTTCATAATGAGCGATCTCTTTTTGCAGTTCTTCTTCAATTCTGATCTTTGCTGCTTCAAAAGCCTCGGTTGCAAGCGCGAGTTCTGCTTCGCAAGCCAGAATTTCGCTCTCGTTCTTCGCACGGCTCTTTTTTACGATCGCTTTTGCAATCAGATGTACTACGAGTGTCAGAACAGCCGTTCCGCCCACAACGATGAGTATCGTAGGTACTACTGTGGGGGAGAGGAGAAGGGCTACAACGATTGTAGCGATCAAAGAGATAATTCCTGCAACGATGGTTGTTGTGCGGATTCTCTTTTTTCTGTTCTTGACATCAATTTCCTTTTGGATCTCCAAATTTTCCTCAGCTAATTTGAGGGCGGCGAGCTCTTCGCAATCTTCAATTCTCGAGTCCAGCTGACCGGGCAGGGAAGCAAGGATCTTTTCACAGCGAAAGCGCGCGAGCAGGGCAGCCTTCAGTTGGCGTAATTTTTTTAATTCACACATAAAAAACATATATGTTTCCTCCTATTGTTGATATTTCCATTATAACACACGATTTTTCATAAGTCAAGACTTTTTTTGGACATTTCCAATTCAAAAAGAGAAAATCCTTCATTTAGGCAAAAAGTTAACATAATAGTCTTGATTTTACTCTCTTTATGATATATAATTAACTATGTATGTAAAGTGGTGTAGTGTTTCTTACCGAAGGGAGAAAGCGTGAAAGTTTCGTAAGCAAAAAGCCAAAACACGCCTCTTTCACGCGCAAAATTCCCTAAAAATGGGAGCCACCCGTTTTTGTCGCAAGCGACACGGGAATTTCACCATCATTTTTGTGTTGCCTTGCGGCAGCAGAACGGAGATTAGTATGAACAGAGTCAGCAAACACAATTATTATTTGGATATTGCACAAACGGTTGCCGAGCGTTCAACCTGCTTGCGCAAGATGTACGGTGCGATCATCGTCAAGAACGATTCCATCATTTCCACGGGATACAACGGTGCTCCCCGTGGGCGCAAAAACTGCTCCGACATTGGTAGCTGTATGCGCGATACATTGAATATTCCGCGCGGAGAGAGATATGAGCTTTGCCGCTCGGTGCACGCCGAAGCGAATGCGATTATCTCCGCATCTCGCGATCAAATGCTTGGTGCGACACTCTATATGGTCAGCGTCAATGCCAAAACGCATGAGCTTGAGCCCGGCACCTCCTCTTGCATGATGTGCAAGCGTCAGGTCATCAATGCGGGCATTTCCACCGTTGTCATTCGTGATGACAAAGAGAACTTCCGCGTAATTGATGTCAACGATTGGATCGAAAATGACGATTCGCTCAGCGGCGTGTTCGGGTATTGAGTGGGGGATTTATGAAAAGAACAGTCCATATAGCACTCTTGTGCGTCATTCTTGTCCTGTCGTGCCTTCTTTCTGCTTGTCAGCCTCCGGCTCTTAAGAAAGAAGAAAACGGCGGCTTCCGCAACCCTAAAACCGATATTTGCTACTATCCCGCCGAACCCAATTACCGCGCAAAGCCCTTTGGTGAGGATGCTTATGCAAGAATTAAGCTTGAAAACGGCGGCGAAGATATTCTTCTTCACGAAATAGAGGGCGTCGATCCCGAGCAGTATCTTGTTGCCAGCTTTTACACGGTGTACTATGCTGAGGGGGCAGAGCTTCCCGCGCTCTATGATCTTCCTTGCACACGCATCGGCATTTATGATACGCAGGTGTCATCCAACGATGGTAACGTGACCGACGAACAAGAGATTGCTGCCATTAAGGATCTCTATAAAAACGGCGTGTTCACCTCTTTGACCAACTTGGCCGCGTATCTTGAAATCTATCAAGTGTCCGCCGATTGGTATGATCTGCAGTTTATGGGTAGCCAAAAGTATTCCGGAATTTACTATCAGCTCAAATATCTTGTATCCTCCGAGGATGTCATCATCACCGAATGGGTGGAAGATCCCGATAACTTTACTGATTTTTATCCGGGGATTCCTTATGATACCGTTTGGGAGACTTATCCGGATGGAGACTATTTGATGGCGAAATACAACTTTGGCAAAGAACTTTTGGTAGACGATACCACGGGCAAGTGCTACAAGATCGAGCGCAGCCTGCTTCCGTATATCACCCCGATCGGTGAGTAAAATGACAGTTGAAAGATTAACTGCCGCACATCTCGGTGCGGTGGCAGAGATAGAAGGTCTCTGCTTTGCCGATCCGTGGAGTGAGAAAGCCTTGGAGCTTCTTCTCGGTGATGGAGCATACGGCGCCGTATGCTTGCAAAACGGACAAGTTTTGGCTTACGGCGGCATTTTGTGGGCACCCGATGAGGGGCAGATCACAAACATTGCCACCCACCCGAGCGCGCGCAGATGCGGTCTGGGAGCGGCTGTTTTGGAGCACCTGATCGAGGTGGCAAAGTCGCGCGGTTGCGAGCAACTCTCGCTGGAGGCGCGTGTTTCCAATCTGTCTGCTATCGCGCTTTATGAGCGTTACGGCTTTGAAAAAATGGGACTTCGCCGTGGGTTTTACAAGCATCCCACCGAGGATGCCTATGTGATGTGTTTGTCACTCGACAACACAAAAATTTGATTTGAGGACGAATTTTATGTATATCTTGGGAATCGAAAGCTCCTGCGACGAGACCTCTGCATCCGTGGTAGAAATGGGGGAGGGCGTACGCGCCATTCGCTCCAACATCGTGGCATCGCAGATCGAAGTGCATCGCGTCTATGGGGGCGTTGTGCCGGAGATCGCAAGCCGCGCACACATCGAGGCCATTTCGGGCATTACCTATCAGGCACTCGAGGAGGCAGGCATCAGCCTTTCACAAATCGATGCTATTGCCGTTACTGCCTTTCCGGGTCTGATCGGCGCGCTTCTCGTTGGTGTCAACTTTGCAAAATCCTTGGCGTATGCCAACAAAATACCGCTTGTAGCCGTTAATCACATTCACGGCCACGTGGCGGCGGCGTATCTCTCTAACCCCGATCTCAAGCCACCTTATTTGGCGCTTGTTGTTTCGGGTGGACACACCGCCTTCTATCGCGTGGATGAGGAAACCACTCTCTGTGAGATCGGCGGCACGCGTGACGATGCGGCAGGAGAAGCATTTGATAAGATCGGCCGCGTGATCGGACTTCCGTATCCCGGCGGTGCGGCGCTCGATAAGCTCGCCTACGAGGGAGATGCAAAGGCAATCACGTTGCCGTCTCCTGCATTGGCAGGGGATACGCTGGATTTCTCTTTCAGCGGCATCAAAACGGCAACGCTCAATTATCTCAATAGCATGGCACAAAAGGGTGAAACTGTCAACACAGCGGACGTGGCGGCAGCCTATACCGATAAGATCGTCAAGGCCATCGTGCAAAAAGCCGAGCTTGCACTGGAGTCGAGCGGAATGGGAACGCTTGTTCTTGCGGGCGGTGTTGCCGCCAACTCGCACCTGCGTGCGGCACTTGAGAAAATGTGCAAAAAGAAGAATGTTCGCCTCTGTATGCCTGAGCGGAGCTTGTGTGGTGACAACGCGGCAATGATCGCGGCGGCGGGTTATTTTGCATTCCAAAAGGGCAATCTTGCCGACACCTCGCTCAACGCCTCAGCGTCCGACGACGGTATTTGAAAAGAGTAAAAAATCGACAAAAAATCAATTTCGTCACTTTGAACGAAATTTTCAAAAAAAGAGAGTTTTCCACTTTTCCACAGGAGTTTTCCACAGGCTGTGGGGATGTGTTTGACCGATGTGATTTTGCTTTACAAGGTTATATAAAAATCACCAAAAAGCAGAATTTTTGCCCAAATTCGTGGAAAAGTATGTGGATATTGTTGGAAACTGGTAAAAAAATCCATTGTGGAAAACTTTTTTCGAGGATATTCGACACATTGTGACTGTATCCTGCATAATTGGTCACAATGAACAAATCAGCAAAAAAACGCCGTTTGGCAACTGCCTTTTGTGGCAGGGAAGGGATCAGGCTATGACAGATTTTGAAAACAATATGCATACAGAAAAAAAGCAGGAGAGGATCGACCGTCCCTTTGTTTCTCCTGCGGTTATTCGCCGTTTGCCGCGCTATTTTCGTTATTTGCGCGAGCTTTTGCGCGAGGGAAAAACACGCATCAGCTCAAGCGAGCTTTCGGCGCGTATGCAGGTGACTGCATCGCAGATCCGTCAGGACCTGAACTGCTTTGGTGGCTTTGGTCAGCAGGGTTACGGCTATAATGTCAGCTACCTGTATTCCAAAATTTCCGATCTTCTCGGCGTTAGCACGGGACTTCAGGCTATCATCGTGGGTGCGGGGGACCTTGGTCGTGCGCTTGTGCGTTCTACGATGTTTGAAAAGCGCGGACTCGACATTATTGCACTCTTTGACGTCGATCCCGATCTCATCGGTAAGGAATTTGGCGGTGTTAAGGTTCACGATATGTGCGAGCTCGAGGAATTTTGTGTGGATCACACGGTCGATATGGCAGTTCTGACCTTGCCGAAGGAGAAGGCCGAGGAGGAATCCGCGCGTCTGCTTTCCTTGGGTGTTGAGGGCTTTTGGAACTTTACCGGCAAAGAGCTTTCTCACCTGCCGACAAGTGCCGTTGTGGAAAACGTACATCTTGGCGACTCTTTGATGAGTCTGAATTACGAGCTCTGTCGCCGCAAGAGCGAAAAAGACAAAAAGCGGATAAAGGAGTGAGGCAATGAAACTGAATTTCAAGCAAGAGGTTTTGGTCTTGCCCGCATCCGTCCTTTCACATTTGGATGGTGCAACACCCGAACAGCTTCGTGTGCTTTTGTGGTTGGCATCCGATCTCTCACTTGCATCCAAGCACCGCCAGCTCGCCAAGCTTGCGGGGTGTGATGTTGCTATCGCACGCAGTGCCGTTCAGTTTTGGTGTGATTGCGGTGTGATGGGTGAGGCAGGGGAGAATGCAGTCCCTGCAATGGCGGCTGTTTCTGTCGATACTCCCGTCAAAAAGAAGCTGCAACGCGCCGACGAGTTGCCCAATTATACATCGGGCGAGCTTGCCGAGCTTTTGGAAGCGCGTGCGAGCGTTCGTGTGCTCATCGACGAAGCACAAAGAATTTTGGGCAAGATGTTCAACCCCAACGACGTCAACATTATGGTGGGGATGCTCGATTATCTCGGTATGAACGAGGAGTGTATTTTGCTCCTCTTGGCGCATTGCAAAAGAATTGGTAAGAGCAACTTGCGTGCCATCGAAAAATATGCTTATTCGATGGTCGACAAGGGCATCAACGATGCCGAGGCTATGGAAGAGGAGATCTGCCGCGTAGAGGCGATGCACACCTTTGAGGGAGAAGTGCGTGCGCTGTTCGGCATGAAGAGCCGCGCCCTGACAAGCAAGGAAAGCAAAATGCTTTCGGCGTGGTTGTCCTTTGGATACGACATCAACATCGTGCGTATGGCTTACGAGATCACCGTCAATGCTACGGGCGAGCCTTCGGTAGCATACACCAACGCTATTTTGGAAAAATGGAACGCCAATGCGTGGAAGACCGAAGCCGAAATTGAGGCAGGTATGAATGCCGAGCGCGAGAAGCGTGAGGGCAACGCAAACAGCAAAAAAGAGCTGGGCAACAGCTTTGATACAGACGATTTCTTTGAAGCGGCATTGCAACGCGGTTTCCGCGAGCGCGGTCGAAGTGAGGAGTAAATATGGGCTACAACAAAGAAAATTTTAAGCGCATCCGCGCCGAATACGAGACGAAGGCATTCGCTGCTCAAGAGGAAGCCGATGCCCGTCGCGACGAGCTTTATGCCGCCATTCCCGAGCTGTATGAAATGGATCGTCGCCTTGCGGGGTTCGGTCTGCGTATTATGAAGGCTGCTCTCTCGGCGGAGGATACCGAGGAAAAGATCGCTGAGCTGCGCGCCGAAAACGAGCGCATCACACACGCACGTGCGGCACTTTTGGCAAGTCGTGGCTATCCAGCCGATTACAGCGAACCCAAGTACGAGTGCACCGCTTGCCGCGATACGGGTTACGTGGGCATCAAAATGTGTTCTTGTATGCGTCAACGCTTGGTCGAAGCAGGAATGTATTCTTCGGGACTTGGTGCTTTAATGCAAAAACAGACCTTTGAAAATTTCTCCTGCGAGTACTATCGCTCCTCGCCCGATGCATATCGTGTAATGGGGGATAATTACCGTTATCTGCGCCGCTATGCCGAAAATTTCGTCCTTGAGGCGGGCAAGCAGATCCCCGAAAGTCTCTTATTCCTTGGCGGCACGGGACTTGGCAAAACGCATCTTTCCACCGCCATCGCGCGCGTGGTGACCGAGCGCGGCTACGACGTTTTTTATAACAGTGCCGTTGGAATGATCTCGGATTTTGAAAGTCGTCGCTTTGGAAATGGTGTAGCAGCAACCACCACCGATGATACCTCTGCCTACACCGAGTGTGATCTTCTCATCATCGATGATCTTGGCACCGAGGTGGTCAATCAGTTTACGCTTTCGTGTCTCTATCACGTTATCAATACGCGCCTGAATTTGCAAAAGCCGACCATCATCAGCACAAATCTGACGCCCGGCGAATTGCGTAAGCTTTACAGTGATCGCATTTCCAGCAGACTCACCGGAGAGTTTCAAGTTATTCCGTTCTACGGAACCGATGTTCGCAAGCAAAAATTGCAAACAAAATAAAAAAACTGCATATTTTTGAGAAAAAAACCAAAAAATTGAGATAAAAATTCAAAAAGCTATTTACAAATTGAAAAAAAGAATGTATAATGTAATTGGATAATTTTATTCACGTCTTTTTGGACGTGAGGAAGGAACGGGCATAGTATTATGAGTACAAACGACAACAAAAAGGATATTCTTTTATCCACACTTCTGGCAGCCGATGCGGTGGTTACATCCGTAGCGGGAGCCAAGCTTTTCCAAAACCTTGCTACCAAGGTTGCAAAAAACGGACTTGACCTTGCAAAGGTCAAAAAGGCCGGTGCCGGCGTTGGCATGGGCATTTGTTCCGGTATTCTCCTGGCAGGCGACTTCATTCCCACTCTTGCACAGGCAATCGACCGCGCTTGGATGAAGAAGGAAGAAGCATCCGCAGAGGAAGCAGTTGAAGAAGAGGCAGCAGAAGAGCTTGTAGAAGAAATTGTCGAGGAGCCCGTAGAAGAGGTTGTCGAAGAGGCTGTTGAAGAGATCGTGGAAGAGGTTGTAGAGGCACCCGTAGAGGAGCCCGCAGTTGAAACCATTGCTCCCGTTGCCGAAGAGGCAGTAGGCGAGGATGAGGACGAGGATGAATCCTTTGGCTTCAGCACCGCAGGTCTTGAATTCTTCGATGCTATGGAAAGGCCTGAGGAATATGCCGCACTGCAAGAGCAGGAAAAGGAAGGCCTCATTCGAATCGTTACCCGTTACCGTCGCAGCTTTATGTCTCGCCTTGTTCAATCGCAGGGTGATGTGCAAACATACTATTCCGAAATCAAGAATAAGCTCCTTTCCTACAAGGGTGTTAAGGGCCGCATCAGTTGGGGCAATGAGTCCTTCAACAAGGGCAGAACCTACATCGCAAAGGTAAATGCAAAGTCCAAGACTCTGTACCTCTACCTTGCGCTTGATCCCGCAACTCTTGAAGAGGGTACCTACAACTTTGAGGATATGTCCGCCAAGAAGAAGTACGAGAACGTTCCCGTACTTATCAAGATCAAGGGTCCTCGTAAGCTCAAGTACGCACTTGAACTGATCGATAAGATCTGCAACGAAAATCTCGCATTGCCCGCAGTTAAGAATTTCGAGCCCACCGACTACACGGTTCCTTATTGGACTACCGAGGAGCTTGTAAAGACCGGTCTTGTGAAAAAGATGGTAGCAGGTATGCCCGTACCGGAGTTTGATACTACCGTTGCTCCCACCGAGACCGAGGTTGACATAACACTTGCATAAAAAAACAAATTTGCATAAAAAAAGAGATACGACGCACACTAACGTTGTATCTCTTTTTTGATTTACAAGTAAAGTGAAAGGAGTGACACAATATGTCACAAGCAGTTCGCACAAAAGAGACCGCAACGCTTCTGCAAGCGATCTATAAAAATGTAAAAATGGCAAGCGATTCCATTCTCAACCTGATGCCCAAGATCAAGGATGCAAAGCTCAAGAATGATCTGACCGTTCAACTCAGCGTTTATGAAGCCTACGCTTCTCGCGCAGCGAAGCTCCTCGCAGATGAGGGAGCAAAGCCTGAGGAAGAGGGAACCGTTACCAAGTTGGCATCCAAGTGGGGCAGTATGATGAATACGATGATCGACTCTACTTCTACTCACATCGCGGAGATGATCGTAGAAGGTGCCACAATGGGCGTGAACGATATGCTCAAACAAATCCGCGAGAGCGAAAATACGTCCGTCTCCGAGAGTGCTATGCGCCTCGCACGCGACGTTTGCGCTTATGAAGAAAAGACCATTGAGGAAATGAAAGAATACCTGAGAGGGTAAGAAAAAGAAGGATGGAGAGATTCCATCCTTCTTTTTCAGTTAAGAATTATGAGGAGAATAACATTCGCCACTGTGAGTAGCATAACTGCGTTGTGCCATAGGCACACGCTCAACCTCCCCAAAAGGGCTCGTATCTGCTAATATCCGCGCCGGCTATGCGGTAGATGCGGAAGCGGCGGTAATATTCACCCTCGTGGACGTCCATATCTGCAAGCTCATCTTTGTGCCCAAGTCTTGAAGCTGTGCTCCACATTGCCTTCATCGGCGCGCGGCCGTAGGTGTCCCAAAGGGCAATACGCTCGGCACCGCAGTTGTAAAGATCCAATGCACGACGCTTGAACTCTTTGTTCGAAAGATGTCGGGGCATAATTTCCATATAGACCTTTACACCATATTTTTTCTCAAGCGCCATCCATTCGGCAACGTGCTCCGCCTGCCCGTCGGGGCCGCAAAGCTTACCACGGGAATTTTGAATGGGCGGCAACAGTTCGCAATCACCGGGGTGAATGGTGGCACCTGCCTTGGTGCGCACAAATTGGGTATATTTTGCAAGGTCGATGCGCGTATGTGCTGCATCTTGCCAAACCTCGTCGGGTAGCATTTCGTGAAAACGAACAGGGTAGGAGATGATGGCATCGATCAGCCCCTCTTTTGCCCACTCTTCCACATCCAACCCGACGTATTTTGTGTCGTAGGGAGAGTAGAGGGTGCGCACGTGCAGCCCGATCTTGCCCTTGCCAAATTCGGCATCCAGAGCGGTACGGATCTCGCGCATCAGCTCTGTCATGATCTCGCAATGCAGAGCATTGAGGCGAGGCTCGTCAAGCGGTAGCTCATAAGGATATTCTCCGTAAAGCTCGAAGAAGCGGTCAGCAACAGGCTTTTCGTAAAGCACATAGGGGATGCCGCGGTGCCAAATGAGTGTGACGGCATCGCAACCCGAGCGTGCCATATTCAAAAGCTCGTCTACCATAAACCTACGCACCTCGGGGTAGGCGTAGGACATTGCAGCGATCTCGTCGCCGTTGCGGTCATAGGTGCGCCACTGCGGATTTTCCTGCATAAAGTCACAATCAAAATAGTATTGGTCATAGGGGTAGGTAAGTCCCCACGCACCCATGCGGAGCGAGACGCTCATCTTGAGTCCTTGACGGTGACCTTGATCTACAACAGTTCTCAAAACCTCGTCATAGTCAAAGAGAGGATATTGCTCCTGCACGCTGCAGTCACCTGCGCGCGGGAAGCAGAAATTTGCTGTGTTATTGGTTGGGAGACGGCAGGAGACAAAATTGCGAATTTGCTCAATCGAGAGCCACTCAACATCAGAGTGGGCATAATTAAGGGCAACCGCGCGCCAATCGTCAAGCGTGCGAGTATGCTCAAAATAGAGATGGGCGTGCATATCGTCGGTTGCGTAAAGACGTTTTGTGTCGGTGCGCGCCTCTTCTGCTTGATATTGTGCAACCTCTTCCTTACTCATTGGAACAAAGCGAATAGCCGCGAGCATAGAGTGGCGGTCGTTTGCATCACGTTTGCGTGTCAGCGTCAGGGATCGTCCTGTCATATCGGCGCAACGCCACAAAAACTCTTCCATAGTGTAAAAATCGCGCAGAGAAGCCGTTGCCGCACAAAAGCAAGGGTCGCCCGAAAGTTTCAAATGTAAAACGCTCTGTCCCGGGGTGTGCAGATAGATCTTGTACCATCCCGTAAGGTTTGGGGAAAGGGTAATATCCTCGGGGTGACCGCCAAGGCTTGCCAGCATATTGGTGGAATATTCTGCTGTTCCCACGGGAACAACACGCCACTTGTCCTTCAGGGCATAGGGAGAAAGATGTTCGCGCGGCTCAAAATGCTCATCGAGATAGGTGTAGAGAATCTCGCCGTTTTCTTTTCTTTCAATCATATTAAGGTCTCCATTTGGTAAAGAAGATCGACGTGCGGTTGTCACCCTCGAAAGGCTGATAGTAAACGGTTACCAGCGAGCCATCGGCAAGCTCGGTGGTGGCGGGATAACCGAGGTCACCGCAATGCGTTTCGGAGAGGATGCACTCCTCGCCAAAGGTGCGGCAGCCGTCGTAGCTGATGGATGCGCGAATACCAAAGGGAGCGGCACGACGACCGTAGGTCACAACCACCGAACCGTCCTTTCGCAAAAGCAGATGCGGGGGAGAGCCGATGCGATCAAATGCCCAAGGTTTGCTCCAACTCTTGCCGCCATCTGTCGAGGACATAAAATAAATGCTGAATCTGCCAACCGATGCTTCATCCTCGGCTCTGATAGCCGCGATCAGCTCACCGTCGGGGAGCTCTACAATGTGCGGCTCGTGCAGCTTGAAACAGCTTGCCGTATCGTCGAGTGGAAGCTTGGAGAGCTTCTCCCAAGTCAAGCCATCGTCAAAGCTCTCGTAGAGATAGATGCGTTCGCGATCCTCGGGCGGCATTTCTTCTTTTTCGGGAGCAAAAACTTCCTCTTTGTTGTAGCGATAGGGGAGACCGGGGAACTCGCGTCCAAGGTAAAGCAAACGTCCGCTGACGGTCTTTACAGGCCCGTGCGGAGCGGAGACAACGGTTCTCTGGGGATCGCCCCAACTCTTGCCGTAGTCGTCGGAAATCTTGATAAAGCTACCGAAGCGGTTTTGTTCGGGTGTATAGCTTGCATACGACTCCAAAAATCCTTCCATCAAGGGTCTCCATTGCGGCTCGGCATCGCCAACGATCCAATCACGCCAAATGGTGCGATAGATTTCGGCGGGGTGACAGAAATAAGAAAGGATCATCTTTCCGTTTCCAAGATAAGTAAGACCTGCATCGCGGTCGTCGAGCCAAGAGTCGTTGATAACGATTGGGCAGGACCAAGTCTCGCCGCCGTCGCGGCTGATAGACATCAGATCCTTACCAAAGGGGCAAACGTGAGAGGAGCGGAGCCCCGACCAAGCAGCATAAAGCACACCGTCCTCATCCTGACAGATAGACGGCCACGCCTGATAGCGGAACGGTCCCTCGGTTGCGCGAAAAACAAGTCCTTGTTTCAAAATTTTCATAGTAAACCTCCCAAATTCGGTGTCGGGAGCAAAGCCCCGCGGGATGTTACCATTTTACCATACCAAGAGCGGGATTGCAAGAGAAAAAGAAATATTTTTCAACAACTACTATAAGTTGATACAAAACAGACACAAACGCGCGCCATTTTTTCCATTTACAAGGGTGCAATTTTATGATATAATAGAACCAAATAAAACTTGGAGGATGTTATGAAGCGAATTTTATGGAATATAACATTGGCATCGCTGATCACTTTGGTTGCCTATATCGCATTGTTTTTTGTTTGGGGTGCTATTTTGGGTGAGGTTAAAAATGAATTTTTTAGATTGTTTTTAATTGCTTTAATGACATCTGCGGCATTTGGATTTTTCTTGTTACACAGAGTCAAAATCAAAAATTCCGTAGGTGAAGATGAGGTTATGACCGATTATAAAGACAGAAGGTACATTTCGATAGTTGATGATTTCAAGCTTTTTATCAAGCGCGAACTAAAAATGCTGATTGCTATTGCCGGTATTGCTTTGGTATGCTTCGTACTCAACACGTTCGATCCTTTGATATTCGGCAAGAAAACCATTTCTGCCATCACGATTTTCTTTGCCCCCATATGTTTGTTTGATACGGTCATCAATATTCCGTTTGTAGGATATGCGGTGAGCGCAATAGTCGATTGTATCGCATACGTTGTTTGTTTAATAATACATCGCAAAAGAATGTACGACCATTGGATGAAAAATAAGGTGTAAACTGCTATGGAACTCAAAAACAAATTAAAAGAACTGCGAACTTCTCGCAATATGACGCAGGAAGCAGTTGCAGAGCAGCTTGGTGTTACCTCGCAAACTGTTTCTAAATGGGAGCGTGGATTGCTGTCCCCCGATATTGCTCTTTTGCCTAAAATCGCCTTGCTTTTCAAGTGTTCTATTGATTCCTTATTCGATATGGATTTGGTTTGGAGCATTGAGCATAGAAAAGAATTCAGTGAAAAAATTCATACACTACATGCGAAAAAGGATTGGGAAGGCGTATATCAGGCTTGGATTCGTGAAATAGAGTTGAATCCCGACCATTACGGCAATTATGCCGACGTTATGCTTCACGTATATCGAAAAAAGCTCTATGACAATGATCGTGTCGAAAAAATGATATCTCTTGCTGAACACGCTGAAAAGTGCTGTACTGATGATGATAAGCGTAATGAGATCTACCGAATCATGCTTCAGCTTTGCTCCGAGTCGAAAGATCCTGCCATTCGAGAAAAAGGAAAGTATTATTACAAAAAGTTGCCGTCCTTGCGGCATAGCCGTGAGGTATATGCCAAGTTTGTCATGGAGGGTGCAGAATACCGTGCGCAAATTCAAAAAAATCTCATTTATGAAATTGACGGTGCGGAATGTTGCATTCGCCAACTCATTACAGACAATATGACTCTTGAAGAAAAGTTGTTTTACTATCAAAAAGCTGCGGCATTGTACGAAGTGGTGTTGGACGGAAAGTATGCAGGGTTTTATGATCCGCCGCTGATATCCGATTATGTAGAAATCGCAAAGATATATGTTCAACTTGGACAAACGAATAGAGCGGAGGAATATATCAATCGAATTATTGCTACGCTGGAAAAGCATATGATAGAATCCGAGAAAGAAAACAAATCCCAAATCCTATACTCCACAACGTTGCGAAACTCCGTTCCGACAGAACAGATATGCAAAAAGCTTTTGCAAAACATGGTAAATATTCCGGAATTTGAACAATTCAAAGATAAAATTTCTGCTCTGAAAAGCAGGTACGAGGAATATATTTCCCAAACGCGAGGTGAACCCAATGAAAACTAAATTTTCTTTTATAGCGATTCTTTTGCTGATGGCAATGTTGCTCGGTTCATGCATCAGCACCCCCGATTTGCCGCAGGACACTGAACCGCCTACTTTGGATAGTTCGACCGATATATCCACCGAAACACCCGAAGATCCATTTGAATTGCTTCGTTCAAGCGGAGAAGAATGGATATCATATGGTCTCGCGGCGTATGAAGACGGAAAACAAGTAGCCAACCTAAAAGAGTTTTTCTCTGATCGAACCAATATGACATATCTAACTCTATATGATCACTTCTTTACATATGATAAAGCGAAATCTGTTCCCGTAGCGGAAGCATTATTTGCTTTTATTTATGATAAATACGGTGCAGAAGCGGTGCTTAACTTAGAAAAGCGGTGCGAATATAAGAGCGAATATCTTAAATCACTTGGTTTAGAGCTTGAATATACTAACGCCTCGGAAGCGGAAGCCTTGCTTGCTTCGATGGATTTTTCATCCAATACAACGTACAAATACATTATATCCTTTGATAATGTAACCTACTATTTCAAGAATTTTGATGTAGGAAGCCCGACACAATATCATGTACTTCTGTACTTCAATACCGTGGGTCTTTATAAAATGCTCAACTATCTCGAAGAAAACGAATTGGACGAAGGGCTTGATACCAACCGCGAGTTTCATTATTATATGCTCTTTGACGGTAGCGGATATTCTCAAACACGGTATCCTTCCGGAAATATGTACATTAATGATTTTTCAAGTGCTCTTCACGAAGCCGTTCATGCAATGGGTGTTACAAAAAAAGATAACATTTGGCTGAGCGAAGGAATTTGCAATTATTTTGGTAAACAACTTGGATTTAACGATCAGATTGCCGCATCCTACATGCAGCTATTGACGATGGCAAAACAAGGATATTTTGATGAACAAGCCAATGCAGGAAATGCACAGTACGTTCTTTATAAGAGTGTGTATGAGAATTACACCGCGCAGGGCGGTAAAATGGATTCGGTAGATACCTTTGATTTCCGTTTGTATACCGATGTAAATGCAAAAGTAGAATTGGAAACTGACTTTTATAATACGATTAGCGACACCTATAAGCTTGTTAATGGAAAAAATTATGATGGTGTTGGAGCCGAACTTTCATACAATCACGCGACCTCTCTCGTTCTTTATCTTGTAGACACCTACGGCATCGAAGAAGTACTTGATGCTTATCACTCGCAGGATATTGTAGCTACATTTGGAAAAGGCTACGAAGAACTGAAATCGGCTTGGTTAGCGTACTTGTATAATTAAATCTTTAATGATTAGTGATAAATTATCTCATTCAGTATGATTTCTTCGTCACCTGCTTCAAGTAACAGTCCTCTCACTCTGCACAAGCGCCTCTGCTATTCAGCAAAAAGGGCATAGCCATTTTGGCGCTATAGCATTTTGTTGCGCTCTGGACGAGCGCATTTCGCAAGCGAAAACCAAAATGCGATGCGATTCTTCATAACCTGTTACCCGTACCAAAAAGAGAGGGATGCGTGTGCATCCCTCTCTTTTTGGTACGGGTAACAGG
>JAZNZC010000050.1:0-11704 GCA_045594745.1 Eubacteriales bacterium | reverse complement strand
CTCGAACCCGCCACCTCCACCTTGGCAAGGTGGCGCTCTACCAAATGAGCTAAATCCGCGGAAATGGTGCCTCCGGTCGGAATCGAACCAACGACACGGGGATTTTCAGTCCCCTGCTCTACCAACTGAGCTACAGAGGCGAGGCAAGGGCTGTTTGTATAGTGGCGACCCGGATGGGGCTCGAACCCACGACCTCCAGCGTGACAGGCTGGCGCTCTAACCAACTGAGCTACCGGGCCACTATGGTGGGAACAATAGGGCTCGAACCTATGACCTCCTGCTTGTAAGGCAGATGCTCTCCCAGCTGAGCTATGCTCCCATACGCTTGCCAGCGACTTGTATATTATATCACAAGGTTTTTGGTTTGTCAAGACTTTTTTTCAATTTTTTTTATTTTTTTTTGCTTTTCTTTCCATCCTTTATTTTTGCCCTCTTTTTGCCCATTTTTAGCGTTCCTTTTGCGCCCTTTCTAAAATTCTTTTTTAATTCTTGAAAAAGCTCTTTACAAAAAGGATGAAAATATGATATAATATTATGTTACCCCCCTTGCTTGGGAGCAGGTAAACAAATTCAAAAAGGAGGTAGCATTATGCCAAAATACGAAGTTCTTTCCCGCGAGATAGCAGAACAAATACAAAAGGCAAGGCAAGGTGGCTTTGTGTCTCCTATGGCCTTTGATGACGGGCAAGTACTCAGACGAAACGATCTTGCAAAAGACATCGCCACCATTTGGCGCCCGACCTTTGTTCACGATATTGATAAGATCCTGCACTGCCCCTTTTACAATCGCTACACCGACAAGACGCAGGTGTTCTCGCTCTACAAAAACGACGACATTACCCGCCGCAGTCTGCACGTTCAGCTCGTCTCGCGCATCGCGCGGACCATCGGTGCCGCTCTGCACCTCAATCTTGACCTGATCGAAGCGATTGCTTTGGGTCATGATCTCGGTCATCCGCCCTTTGCACACACGGGCGAGACCTATCTGTGCGAGCTCTACCACAACCACACGGGGCGTTATTTCTTCCACAACCTGCAATCGGTGCGCGTGCTGGATAACATCTATCCCCTCAACATCAGCCTGCAAACGCTCAACGGCATTGCCACGCACAACGGTGAGGTCGAGTGCGAGGAGTATCTCCCTCAACCGATGAGTAGTTTTGAGGAGTTTGACCGCAGTATGGAGCGTTGCTACACCGATCTTGCGTATGCAAAATCTATTATGCCCAACACTTTGGAAGGATGCGTTGTGCGTCTTTCGGATATCATCTCCTACCTTGGCAAGGATCGGCAGGATGCTATGCGCACAAAAGTAGTGGATGAAAGTGTATTTATGGATGACGACATCGGCTCTATCAATGCCGAGATCATCAACAACCTCTGCGTCAACGTTATCGAGAACAGCTACGGTAAGCCCTACATCAAATTGGATGAAAAGCATTTTAAGGCTCTTCAAAAGGCGCGTCTGGAAAACTATCGTCTCATCTACAACAATGCGGCATCTCTTGCAAAGCTCGATACCTCGGTCAAGCCGATGATGGCAGAAATTTACGAGCAGTTGCTTGAAGATTTGAAACAAGAGAACAAATATTCTCCCATTTGGCGTCATCACATCAATGTCGTCAATCGCACCTATTACAAGCGCAACACTCCTTACGAGGCAACCGAGCCCAACCAGATCGTTGTGGACTACATTGCCAGCATGACCGACGACTACTTTATCGCCCTGCACAAGCACCTCTTCCCCGATAGTTCCCTGCAGGTCAAATACAAGGATTACTTTAACGAAGATTCGAGAAAGAGAGAGAACAACGATGTTTGAAAACGTCATTGCGGCAATTCGTAACTACGACCGCATTATCATTCACAGACATAAAAATCCCGACGGTGACGCACTTGGCAGTCAGCTCGGATTGTGTGAAATTTTGAAGGAAAACTTCCCCACAAAGGAAATTCTTTGCGTAGGTGACACCTCTGCTCGCTACGCCTTTATGGGCTTTACGCCCGATGATGTCAGCGACGACGCCTATCAAGGTGCACTTGCCATCATTCTTGACACCTCTGCATCTGCTCTCATTTGCGACGAGCGCTACAAGCTGGCAGAAAAGACGATTCGTATCGATCACCATATCTTTTGTGAGGAGATCGCCGAGATCGAGGTAACCGACACCTCTTATGAGAGCTGCTGCGGTCTGATTGCCGCATTTGCAATGGAGTGTGAACTGAAGGTTCCCTCGGATGCCGCAAAGGCACTCTATACGGGTATGATCACCGATTCGGGACGCTTCCGTTACGACTCTGTCAGCCCCCAAACCTTCCGTTGTGCGGCATTTTTGATGGAGCAGGGCTTCCGTACCGATGACATCTACCGCAACCTCTACGCCGATGATTTTTCTTTTATCCAACTGCGTGCAAAGTACGTGCTCAAAATCCAGTTGACCGACTGCGGCGTGGCATACATCTACACCACAAAAGAGGAAGCCGCATCCTACGGCGCGGACAATTTTACACTCTCGCGCGGAATGGTCAACGTGATGGGTGAGATTCGCGGCATTGACATCTGGGTCAACTTTACCGAAACCGACGAGGGTGTGCTGTGCGAGATCCGCTCGAGTCTTTACAACATCAACCCTGTTGCCAAAAAATACGGCGGCGGCGGGCACGCTAAGGCCAGTGGCGCAACACTTAAGGATAGAGACGAGGCAATGGCACTGCTTGAGGATCTCAAACAGATTGGAGGCGGCAACCAATGAATATCGAAAATATGAGAAAGATTCTTGACAAGATCAAGGAGTATGAACGCATCATTATCTTTCGCCACAAGCGTCCCGATGGAGACGCTGTCGGCTCGACCAAGGGCTTGCGTGAGATCTTGCGCCTGACCTATCCCGAAAAAGAGATTCTGCTCCTGAACGCCGACTATTCGGACTACGTCTCCTTCCTCGGTGACGAGGACGAGCCTGTGGGCGACGACTACTATGCAACGGCTCTGGGCATCGTTATCGATACCGCGACTTCCGATCGCATCTCTAACCCTAAATACGCGCTCTGCCGCGAGGTAGTGCGCATCGACCACCACATCGATAACAACCCCTACACCGAAATTTCTTGGGTGGAAGAAGAAAAATCTTCTTCCTGCGAAATGATCGCAGAGTTCTATTATGCCTTCCGCGATCAGCTCAAGATCAACTGCGAGGCGGCTACCTACATCTACACGGGTATGGTGACCGACTCGGGGCGCTTCCGCTTCCGTTCGGTGTCGGGCGACACGATGCGCTACGCGGGAATGCTGCTCGACCTTGGTGTGGACGTTGACCACATCTATGCACATCTGTATATGAAGGACTACAAAAACCTGCGCTTTCACGGATATGTGCTCAGCAAGATCAAGATGACTGAGAACGGCGTGGCATACCTCTACGTCGACCACAAAATGCAAGAGAAGTTCGGACTTTCGATGGAAGAAGCCAGCGCGTCGGTCTCCTATATGGACTCCATCAAAGATAGCCTTATCTGGATCGCATTTATCGAAGGTCCCGACGACGAGATCCGCGTGCGTCTGCGCTCCCGTTTTGTAACCTGCAACACCCTTGCCGAGGCATGGGGCGGTGGCGGACACGATTGCGCCGCAGGTGCAACGCTCCGCAATAAGCGCGATGTAAAAAAACTGCTTGCACAAGCAGACCAAAGATTGAAAAATTATAAGGAAAATAACGAAGGATGGCTATGAGAATACTGATTACCAACGACGACGGCATTGCCGCTCCCGCCCTGCCCCATCTTGTCAAGTGGGCAAAGACCTTGGGCGAGGTGACCGTTGTTGCCCCCAAAATTGAACAGAGCGGCAAGAGTCAAGCCATTGATTTCTTCCGCGAGGTGGAGATCAAGCGCACACCGCGACTTGGCGACGTTGAGGCTTGGGCAATGGACTCCACCCCCGCCGATTGCGTCCGATTTGGCATCACGGGGCTAAAAAAAGAATATGACCTCGTCATATCGGGCATCAACCGCGGCTACAACCTCGGGCACGATATTGCCTATTCTGGCACCGTTGGCGCCACTTTCGAGGCGGCGCGCCTGGGCGTTCCCGCTATTGCCCTCTCGATGAGCTATGAAGCCAGCGCCGAGGACGTCATTCCCCAACTTGACGGCATTTTTGAATTTATGAACGAGAACGGACTTTGGGAATGTGGCAGTCTTTACAATGTCAATATGCCCACCGAGTCACAGGGCATCTGCATCACCCGTCAGGGCGGAATGTTCTATTCCGATGCGTTTGAAAAGCGCGAGGGCGACTATTACATCCAAGTAGGCGACCCCATCCGCAACGAGGTGCTCGACCTCTCCGTTGACACCGACGCCATTTGGGCAGGCTACACAACCATCTCTCCCCTCACCGAGGACCGCACCGATAAAGAAGTGTTTGAGAAGTTGATGAACAGATAACAATAAGACTCCCTCGCATTTGGGGGAGTCTTTTATATTTTGTAGGGACCGGCGTCCTCGACGGTCCAAAATAAACAATTATCGCAAATAAACAATCAGCCTGTCATCCTGAGCGAAGGGATGTGGTATAATATATTTAAGAAAAAAGCAAATGACAAAACGCCCTCGGTACTACCGAGGGCGTTTTGTTATTCCATTTTACTCTTCTTCGGAAATTGCTTTGTAATCGTCTTCTTCAACGATACAGCCGAACTTTTCGCCGCAAGCGGGGCAAAGAAGATTTTCGGGGTCGAGTTCGCTATCAAAGCAAACGGTCTCGCCGCAAGAGGGGCATACGATCTCACAGTAATCGTCGTCCTCGCAATCGCAGCCGTCGCAGCTCAGGCAGTCGCCGTCGCACTCTTCCCACTCTTCATCGTCTTCCCAATCCTCATCGTCGCAATCGCATTCTTCGTCAAGAAAATCTTCAACGTCTTGCAGATCGTCATCGAGCTCTTCAACATACTCGTTGAGGTAGTTCAGATCTTCGTCGATCTCGTCGATATCCTGATGGATGCCTGCGATCTCGTTTGCCATCTCGTCAACAAGGTCGAGGAGCGCGGCAATGATCTTGCCCTCTTTGGTCTCCTTGTCAAATTCAAGACCGTCGGCCAAGCCCTTGATATAAGCAGATTTTTCGGTCAAATTCATAGTATAAATCCTTCCTTTCGTGGTGATGTAATGTCATTTGAAAATGGGGAAAACCTTGCCTGCAAAGTCTTCCCCTTTTTTGGTTGATTATGCTCTGGAAAGATACTCGCCCGTACGGGTGTCGATCTTAAGAACGTCACCAACGTTGATAAAGAGCGGAACCTTGATCTCAGCACCGGTCTCAAGAGTTGCGGGCTTGAGGGTGTTGGTTGCAGTGTTGCCTGCAAAGCCGGGGTCGGTGTCGGTTACTTCGAGCTCAACGAACGTGGGAGGCTCAATGCCGAATACGTTGCCCTTGTAGGAGATGATCTTGCACATCATTTCTTCCTTAACAAAGCGGAAGTTGTCGCCAACCATATCGTGGGATACGAGGGTCTCTTCCCAAGTCTCGGTATCCATAAAGTGATACAGAGAACCATCGTCATAGGAATACTGCATATCTCTTCTTTCAATGTAAGCGTTCTCAAACTTGTCGGTGGGGCTGAAAGTCTTTTCAATAACCGCACCGGTGATAACGTTCTTCAGCTTTGTACGAACGAAAGCTGCGCCCTTACCGGGTTTTACGTGCTGGAACTCAATGACCTGCAGAACGTTACCGTTCTCATCTTCAAATGTAATACCGTTTTTGAAATCGCCGGCTACTACCATATTTACCTCCAAAAAACAGAAAGTCAAAATTTGCGTCGAAAGCTCGTCCGACACATAGTTGAGTTTATTATACTACATTTTCTTCCACTTTGCAATAGGTTTTGCAGGATTTTTTTAATTTTTTGTGATTTTATGGAAGAAAATGCAAGAAAAAACGACATCATTTTGTGTTTTTTAGTTCTTTTTTAAGATTATTCAAAGATTCACGATTCAGAGTGACTTCTCCTTTGTATCGGTTTGCGACATATAAATCGAAAATTTGATTTTCACAATCCCGATAGTCTTTCTTTCTTTTTATTTCGGTTGGCGTCTCGGAAGAAAACACCGGCAAGCCTTGACGGATATTGCTATCGATCATACGGCGATAAAGGTAGCCTAGGCGTTCTCTATCTGTTTGCAAACTCTTCCATTCCTGCGGCTTTTTTGTGCGGCGTGTTTGCATAAAAAGGGGCTTTTCATCAAAAGAAATCGTGGTCTTGCCTTTTAGGACAGTTCCCTTGTCTGTCCTTTCAAGTCCCAATTTGGCGCGGAAGATTTTGAATACCCGTGTAATTTTTTCAAGAGCCTTTTGCAGCACCGGCATCAATCGATATCTCCATTTGGTGCGCCACAGCTTGCGAAGAACATAGTAGATGGCAACTGCATCAAATAAGAGCCCGAACATAACTGTGCCGCGCGTGTTGAGATCCTCAGGTTTAACAATGAGGAGATACAAAAGCATTGTCGCAAAAGCGATACCCAACAGACCTGCTAAAATTTCATAGCCGTATTTGCGTATCAGCTTCATTGGATTCCACCTCCCGACAAGAGAATGACCTCCACATTCCGCCCAACGCGGCGCAAGGAATGTAAAAGTTCTGCCATTTTATCATTTACAAACGGCGTAATGAGGTAAATATCCGTTCCACGTGCAAGCTCGGGGGCAATCGTTTGCAAAATGACGTTGACAGAGTAATCTCTTTTTTCGTTGATCGAAATTTCAGAAAATTGCTCTAAAATCGATTTGGTATGCAAAGTTCCACTACCGCAGGGAACGTATAGATAGCGCGCGTTCCCCGAGGCGCAGTTGGCGGCAAAGCCAACGTTTCCACCGTTTTTGAGCGCCTCGCTGAACAAATAGCAAGCATAGCGAAGTCCAACCTCGATTTGCTCCTCTTCGCCTATGGCGGTGTCAGGGTAAGCGGTCAAGTCCAAAAGGATCATGCTGTTGTAGTTGCGCGAGCTGTCGTAATCGTTGGACATCAACTGCCGCACACCGCCCGAAAAACCACGAGCCGATGCCTTGAAATTGATGGCGCGCATAGGGTCTCCCGGTCGGTATGCCCGAATGCCAGACAAAAAGAAGGGATCCTCGATATATTTTCGTGCTGCAACAGTCTCCCCCGCGTGATAAATATCGGGGGCAAAGCCTGCATCTGCATCGTATTGATTGGGATATGCGTAAAAATCGATTGGCGCATCGAAAGTGTATTCTGTGGTTCGGTAACGAATAAATGACGTAAACAAGCGATAATGCTCGCGTTTATCCGCCTTTACCGTGTGTGTTTTTTGCACGGTTGCGTATGGCGGGATGTGAAAAACACTGGTCACTTTGGTATGATTTTTGCATTCAATTCCGTCAACGGTCAAGCCCCCGGGCACGAAGAACTCTACCCGAACCCGAAACAAAGGAAACCAACTTGGATTGCGGATCGTTTCGATCAATTCAAGCGTCTCTTCAACAAAAATGCCATCGGTGGAAACGTGACGACTGTAAACGACCTGATCCAATGCGCGAAGCTTTGCTCGGCGGTAAAAAGAAACAAGCAGCCAAACAAGACCTGCCACAAGAATGGCAATCCAAAACCAAAGAGATGTCACAATCCGCCCCGCAAAATTTGCAAAACGAATCAAAACTTCCATATTTCGTTACCTGTGCGAAAAGTTGATCTGCTCGCTGGGAACGGCGACGCTATCAAGAATGCTCTCAATCAGATTTTTCCCGAGATCCCTGCGGTGATAAAAACTGTTTTGGAAGACGATGCGGTGCGCCAAAACGGGAACTGCCGCACGCTTGATGTCATCGGGTAGCACATAGTCTCTGCCGTCGATAGCGGCATAGCCTTGCGCCACACGCACAAGCGCGATCATAGCACGCGGGCTTGCGCCAAGAATGACATCTTTTGCGCTTCTTGTGCATTCACAAATCGTTGCAGCATAGTCCAAAAGATCGCGGTGCACAAATACCGCTGCCAATTCCCGTTTCGCGGCTTCAATGCTCGCAGCATCGAGGGGAGCATCGTCATTGTTATCGACATCACCGCTTTGCAGTTTGAGAGACAAAATATCAATATTTTCCGCGTGGGTAGGATACCCCATCGACGTCTTGATCAAAAAACGGTCAAGCTGTGCCTCGGGGAGCTCAAAGGTTCCCTTCGTCTCAACGGGGTTTTGCGTGGCAATAACCATAAAGGGCTCAGAGAGCGGATAGGTAGTGCCATCCACACTTACCTGATGCTCTTCCATACATTCAAGAAGTCCCGCTTGCGTTTTGGGCATTGCGCGGTTGATTTCGTCTACCAGCAAAACGTTTGTAAATACGGGTCCCTTGATAAAGCGAAATTCCGATTGCTTCATATCAAAGAAGTTAACACCAACGAGGTCAGAGGGGAGCATATCGGGAACACATTGTACCCGCTTAAAATCGAGCGAAAGAGACTGTGCAAACGTTTTTGCCAAAACCGTTTTGCCCGTTCCGGGAACGTCATCAATTAAAATATGACCCCCGCAAAGCAAGGAAATGACCGCAAGCTCAAAAACGTGTTGCTTGCCAACAACAACACTCTGCCCTCTTGCTTTGATTTTTTCGGCAATTTCTTTTACGCTGTAATTACTCATCAAATATGTACCTCATCTTCTTTCAAATTTACTAGTCCGATTTCATTATATCATATCTTTTCTTAATTGGCAATAGACAGCAAAAAATTTCAATCATCGGTTAACGGGAATAAAACTCCACTATTAGTTGATTATGGCAAGGACAACCACGAAAAAACGCCCTTGCCTTCCCTTTGGGCATCTGCGTTATAGACAAATATGCGATTTTATGATATAATTTAGGAAAATAGCGAATCAGGCGTGTTTTTTTGCAACTAATGGGATGAAAACAGCCGACAGCGGCAGAAAGGAGAACCCTCTGTGATCGAATTTGATAAGGATTTTGAAAAGGCGTGCGAAGAATATCTGTCCTATTTATACCGTCTTACCGAAAGACATTACAGTGACTGCCCCGATATTGATTCCTTGGTGCAGGATACGCTGACAGTCCTTTTGGTAAAGCGAAACCAAGGCGAAAGCATCGAGCATCCAAAGGGCTTTTTGTCCGCCGTTCTCAAAAACAAATACAATTCCTATCTGCGTCAAAAATACAAGGCCGAGATCGTCGAATACACCGACGGCGTGCTTGACGGCTCCTACAATGATTTTGAGGACGCCCAAGATGATGCACGCCTTGGCGAGGAATACGAATCGGTGCGCCGCGAGATCGGGCGACTCATTCAAATCTATCGCGAGGTCACGGTGCGTCACTACGTGCACGGACAAACAGTGGAAGAGATCGCAAAAGCGCTGAACATTCCGCGCGGCACGGTACTCTCAAGACTTTCGGTGGCGCGTGATCAGATCAAAGAGGGACTTGAAAATATGGAAAAGTATTCGCAAATCAGTTATGAACCCAAAACGGCATCGATCGGAATTTGGGGCGGCACGGGACTGAACGGTGAGCCGTTTACGCTTATGCAATCCCCTATTGAAGCAAACATTCTTTGTCTTGCTTATGAGACGCCTATCTCGATACGCGGCATTGCCGATATGATGGGGATGCCCACGGCATACGTCGAACCCCTTGTAGAGAGACTCATCGTGGGCGAGATGATGGGCAGAACCCCCGGCGGTCTTGTTTATACGCGCTGCTTTATGCAACGGTATGAGGATGCCTTTGGCGACATTCCCGCGCAAGAGGCACTTGCCGAAAAGTATGCAAAAGCAGTATGGGAGATCGTTTGGCATCATATCGAACCGCTCACAAAGCGCGAAGCGTTTGCACAGATGTCGGGCAAGCAAAAAGCGACGATGCTTTTGTTTGTGCTCAATCAAACGTTAAACAGCGTCGTCAGCAAAAGCCATCCTCACCCCGAAAATGCACCCGCATCCCCACCCGAGCGCCCCAACGCCGGCAAATGGCTTGCTACCGTGACCGTTTATGAGCACGGGCAGAGGCACGATAATCCTTATGACGGCTCCGGCCCCGTGCAGGTCAGTTACAGCCAAAACAATGATGGAAAGAATGATTGCCAACTATTCGACTGTCAATCACTTTTTGGTGATGCACATTGGGCATATAACGAATTTCGATATAAATGCTCCCTGCAAAGCATCCTGCGCTTTTATGCATCCTTTTTGCCCTGCGACGTCAAGACCGATAACAAGCTTTTGTATGAGCTCATCCCCGAGTTTGAAAAGCTTTGCATCCTGACGCGCGGCGAGGACGGTGAAATGAAGCTCGACATTCCTGCTCTCCCCTTTGACGAGGTGGCAAACTATTGGAATCCTGCCGAAAAAGAGATCAAAAAAGAGCTTTTGGCTCTGCTTTCGGGGGAGCTTGCAAAGCTTTGGGAAAACACAAAGCACCGCGTTCCCAAGCACGTGGACGAAGCCGCATATTTCACCCATGCGGGCGCTTTGGTGGCATATACCAAAGCGCAAATGCTGGCTATTGTAAAGCAAAATTTGTTGCCCTACCCCGTTGTGATTGGAAAAATACCGTTGATTTACATTGCCTACCGAGAGAGGAACACATAATGGAATTTTGGTTTGTTCTATTTGGCATTGTTGCCCTTGCTATCCTCTTCCCTTTTATTCGTTGCTTTTTGGGAAGATTGGTTTGTGCAATAAAGATTAAAAGGATGTGTCAAAGAAAAAATCTTGTGGCACATCCTACACACCCACTCTGGTTTTTGGGAAGCAGAGGAACCAAAAACTGCGACATCTATATCGAAACGCCAACACAGGTGCTCGCCGTCAAGCTCTTTGGCGCGCCGAGGCGGCTTTCCATCCTGACACTCAAAGAGGACGGCAATTACTTTTTTAGAAGCTACATCGTTCTCATCTCTTACGGCGCAGGCTTTCACATCCCGCTTGACGGCCGCGAGAGAAAGATGCCAAGCTTTGATTTTCGATTCCAATATAAAGATGCGTGGGACGAGAAAAACACGCGAAATATTCTTCTTGTAAGTCCCGCCCCTATGGAGTTTCGCTATCAACCAAGCCACGGCGCAGAAAGCATTGTTTGCGTTGGAGATAGTGTAAACGGTGTAGAGCTTTCTTCCTTGCGGCATCTTTTGAGGGAGTTGGAGAATGAATAAACGATCCTATTTGTTTATTTTGACGAAAAACAACATCCAAATCCATCTCTTTTTGAACAAAAGAAAGAAAATGCACAAAAAAGCACAAGAAAATGAAAAAAAGACTTGCAATTTGCTCGGCGTTGTGGTATAATACTTAAGCGCAAGAGCAATGGCCCATTGGTCAAGCGGTTAAGACGCTAGCCTCTCACGCTGGAAACTCGGGTTCGATTCCCGGATGGATCACCAAAACGAAGGACACTCAATCGAGTGTCCTTTTTCGTTTTGGTCTCCCATCCGCTCATCTTCCCGCCCAAAACGCAACGCGTTTTGGATTCGGGTTCGCATACCCCACCCGAAGATCGAAGAGCTTGCTCTTCAGGCGCAGGGTGTGGGTATATTCATCATTGATGAAATTCCCGTATTCGACTTTGCAATATCTTGGCTCACCATGAAAACGGATACCGTATTGTATCCGTTTTTTCTATTCTATGGCGTCCCACACAATGAATATCACCTTACATAATTTTCTCTTATCA
>JAZNZC010000049.1:0-10127 GCA_045594745.1 Eubacteriales bacterium | reverse complement strand
GTACACGTCCACGCCGAGGTCTTTCAGCAATCGGGTGTATTTGAGGCAGTCGACGGTGTTTCGGGCGAAGCGGGAGATCGACTTGCAGATGATCATATCCACCTTGCCTTGCTTGCAGAGCCGAATCATTTTGTTGAACTCATCACGCTTTTTTACGCTTGTTCCCGTGATACCCTTGTCGGCGTATATTGCCACAAGTGTCCAATCGGGTTCTTTGTGGATTCGCTCTGTGTAGTAGTTGACTTGGTTTTCGTAGCTGTTGAGCTGCTCGTCTTGCTTGGTGGATACGCGGCAGTAGGCGACCACTCGCAGTTGTCGGTGTGCGGTTTTGATGCTTTCGCTGATATTAACCGTAGGCGGTATAACTCTGACCACTCTCGGTGCTTGGGTAGTTTGCTCCATTGTACGACTCCTTTCCTATGATTTGGTTGTTTGTGAGGATGAGACTCACGCTTCGGTCTGTGTTGAGGATCACGGCATTGACCATTCTGCCGATCAGCTCTGCGTTGAAGGCTGTGAGAGGCTCGGCTTCGGTCAGCTCGGTGATGAGCTTTCGTGCGGTGTACGGTGCGGGATCGATCTCCTTGTATCTCTGTGAGATGCTTTGGAGCATCTTCGCTCGGAGGTCATCGCGCTTGATCTCGGTGCTGTCGAGCATTCTTGCGATCTCGTTGTTGAGGATGCGAAGCTCCATGCTCGGCTCGGTCGCTTGTGGTGTCTGCACCCGTATGGTGTGTGGGTTGGCAATGAGGGTGTTGACAAGCTCGGTAATGTCATCGAGCAGTTCGCCGTCCTCTTTGTCGAGGGAGAGTCGGCATTCCTGACTCTCGCACACCCACCTTGTTTTGCACTTGCGCCTGCTTGCGTAGATGCGTTTCATTCTGCTTTGGCATACAGGACACATCACGGGGACGGTCAGTTGGTAGATATCCGACTGCCTGTCTGTTTCTTTCTGTGTGTTCCGTGCGTTCTTGACGGCTTGAATGGCTTCGTAGGCTTCTTGGGATATGATCCGCTGATACGGTGCTTTGCCGAGGTAGCGTACATCTTCGAGGATTCTCTTGAGCCGTGCCTTGTTCCATCCGAACACACCGGGCATATATTCGATCTGTCTTTCGTTGAGTATCTCGGCTATGGTCAGTAGTGATTTGCCTGCGAGGTATGCCGTGCAGATATCACTCACGACTGCCGATTCTTCGCTGTGGGCGGTGATGATGCCATCCACGCAGCAGTAGCCGTATGGGAGGGTTCTGTTCTTCATGCGGTCTTACACCGTCCTTTCTCGTTGATTGGCTCGGTCAGCTCGATCCCGCCGATGAGCTTGAAGGTGATCTGTGTGCTATCGTCCACCGTGATGCTCTCGACGATCTGACCGAAGAGTTCTTCATTGAATGTGCTTGTGGGGATGTACTCGCTCATGATCTCGTCAAGGCTTCGGAGATCGTCGAGCAGCTCGTCATCCTCGTCCTCGGAGAGCTTCTTTCGCCGTTCTATGCGTAGCTCGGTGATCTTGTTGCCGATCTCTGCCGTCTGTGTGGAGTAGTCGGTGGCATTCAGCACTCCGCTTGTATGGAGTCTTGCGATGACGAGGTTTCTCGCGCCGAGGTCGGCAAGCTCCTTGTCGATCTCTCGGATTCGCTCTTGGCTCTTGCTCGTCTTGCTCTGCAGAAGCTCGATCTGTCCAATCAGCGTTCCGAGGAGGTATTTGCGGTTATCTGCGAGTTTATCTGCCATGCTCATAAAAGCATCGTAGACCATGTCCTCTCGAACTCGTCGGCTTTGGCATTGGCTTGCGCCTGATGCTCGTCCGTTGCATACCCAATAGGCGATTCCTTCGATTACTTGGCAACGGAAGTTTCTTCCGCATTCGGGACATTTGATCAAGCCTGTCAACGTATAGGTCTTTTTGCTTTTTCCGACCGTTCCTCTGTCTTTCAGCATCTCTTGAACTTTCGCATAGGTTTCTCGGCTGATGATTGCAGGGTTGCTGTTTTCTACATAGTATTGAGGTCGTTCCCCTCTGTTGGTTAGGAGCTTATGGGTTAGCGGATCGGCACGATATTTCTTTAGTAGGAGCGCATCTCCGATATATCTTTCATTTGATAGAATGTATCTGACCGTGTGGCTGTACCATTTGGTGTAGTTATTTTTGCGAGGCACATTTTCTCGGTTGAGTATGTTTGCAATTGCTTGAACACCCATTCCTTGCAAATACATATCGAATATTCTGCGTACCACCTCGGCTTCGGATTCTTTTATTTCGAGCTTTCCGTTTACGTTAACGAATCCGTAAGCACAGTAGGAGCCGTTATACTCTCCCGATGTCATCCGCTTTTGGATGCTCCAACGAACATTCCCCGATATGGTTTCGCTCTCTTGTTGAGCTGCCATACCGGGGAATGTAACGATCATTTCCATATTCAATTTGTCGGTGTCAATGCCTTGTTCCTCAAAGTACACCGAGACTCCGATCTCCTTGAGCATTCGAAGCGTAGTGAGGAGTTCTTCCGTGTTTCTCGCAAAGCGGGCAACGGTCTTGCAGACGATGCGGTCGATCTTGCCGAGCTGGCAATCCCGCAGAAGTCTGTGGAGATCATCTCGACGGCTCATGTCCGTGCCTGTGATTCCTTCATCCGCATAGATATCTACAAGCTCGCATTCGGGGTGCCGCTTTGCGTACTCGCTGTAGTATCTGATCTGCGCGGCGAAGGAATGCAACTGATCGGCGGAATCGCTTGATACTCGGCAATACGGAGCGAGACGAATTTTCCCTGTCTTTTTCTGCAGGGTTGGGGTGATGTCCGTGATGTGCATTTGTTCCTTCCTTTCCGCAAGGGTTTTCCTTGCTGTTTTGTTGTCTGCCTTTTGGCAAGACACATCATACCACAAGAGTTCGGATACATCCAGCGGTTTTTCGCAGAGTTATCAGTTCAGACACAAATTTTTTCTGTGCCGTAGTGGGTGGCGGATATTTCAATGATTCTATCGTATTCTTCCTTAGTGATCAGCTTCATATCGAGAAGCATTCGGAGTAAATTAACGCTGTAGCAAAAGGCTGCGTTATTGGTGTCTTGATTTTTCATTTCAGCAGATCCTCCAAATACTTAATTCCGAAGCTGCTGACGATTCCTCGGTCGACCTCGTCCATAGAGGTCTTGTCGAGCCTGCCGACATAATCTTCAAGGCGGGTTTTGTCTATCGTCCTGATCTGACCGAGAAGCACGGCAGAAGGTAACGGCAGGCAGGCGGGATTGATTGCTATATCGTTTGGCAGATAAGTTTTATCTCGGTTGCTTGTGATCGCCGCCACGATGGTGACGGGACTGTGCTTGTTTATGATATCGTTTTGCAAAATAAGTACGGGACGGCGGCCGCCCTGTTCGCTCCCGACAACGGGATTTAAGTCAGCGTAATAGATTTCACCTCTTTTGATTTGTTTGTATTTCATGTTCTGTTTCCTCCATTTATATTTGTGTAAAAAAGGCGGTCATTTGCAAAATTGCAGACGACCGCCTTGGTATCAATCGTTTCTTTCTTTTCTGTTCGTATTTGTCCTCAACATCCCCGAACAAAGGGTACACACCTCCCGGTCATGCATTTGACCTCATAGGAATCCCACCTCCGCGTGGATCTCACGCAGGCGCTCTCATCGGTTGCGACGGCTCACGGCTCTGTTACCGCTTCAACGCTCGACCTGTGACTGAACGCAAGTATCATTAGTGCCTCTGCCTGTCGTGGCCTTCGTTACGGTGTGCGCCGTACCGTCTGAATCCTGAAGACCTCGACAACGGACAATCTGTGTCTTGCCGGGTGTTCGTTCATGTGGCTCGTTCCTCTCGGAACAGCAGAGGGAAAGTAAAAGATGTGCAGATATGAAATTTTCAAGGATCAAAGGGGGAAACAGAAATGACCCCCTCACTTTTCATGGCAAAAAGTAAGGGGGCCTACAACTAAAAATTTTTAATTTTCCAAAAGTTTTTTCAGCTTCTCACGAATTTTCTTGATCCGCTTGCTGATTCCTTGCTGTGTGATCCCGTAAATCTCTGCCAGCTCGGTTTCGGGAATGTCCTCGAAATAGTGGCGGTGGATGAGGAGCTGCTCGTCCTCCGACAGCAGAGGGAGAATACGGTGGAGCTTCTCGATCATCATCTTCTGCGCGACTTGCTCGGCTACGTTCTCATCGGGATCGACGAGGGTGTCCTCGCCGTTGAACTCGTCGGTGTTCAGCGCATCGTAGGACACGTCGCCGTTGGCGATGGCTCTTGCGGTTATGTACTGCTGACGGCGTTGATCACGATAAAAGTCAGCGTAAACGTCCTCGGTGACCTCCATGAGCATTTCGTGCAGAGGGAGAAAGAGCTTGTCCTCATAGGATTTGTCGGTTGCTTCTCTGTGGCAGAGTTCCTCATAGGTGATCTCCGCGTATTCGTTGTTCTCTAATATAAAAACTTTCTTGGGTGCATATTTCATGCCTGATTCCTCCTGCTTTGAATTTTGAAAGTGGGTTGATTTTCAAAATTCGGGCAGGAGGAGCGCGGGCAGAACAACAGTTTCTTAATATTTTTGTGTTATAATAAAAAATGCGTCTATTCGCAAAACGCAAATAGGCGCAAGTATATCTATGATTTTGTGAGGTGAATTGTAGTACACTTAGTTGGGCATAACTCCCCCATACAAAAGGATGAAATTCATTTTCGTTATCATTTTAAGATCATTCGGTGGTCTTTTTCTCATTAAATGTATTTCCTTTCACAGTTGTATGTATTGCGATACACAAAAGAGGTAAAACGAGATTCATTTATATTTTGTTGGGTGTATTGTAAAATATATAGGGGGTGAATTGCGATGCCTGAATACTCTAAAAACTTGGGTGATGCCGTTAGAAAGGCACGCTCAAAAACAACCTTAACCCAAGCACAAGTGGCTGAAAAAGCGGATATTGACAACCGCACCGTATTGAATATTGAGAATAACAAAGGAAATCCCAAGCTCGAAGTGTTGTATCCGTTGATCAGAACGCTGAAGATTGATCCGACGGAAATCTTCTATCCCGAAGTACATAGGAATTCTCCCTCTCTCAATCAGCTTCGTATTATGATCGAAGAATGCACCGAAGAAGAAGCGGCGGCGATCATTCCCGTATTTGAGTCCGTGCTTGCAGCCTTGCGAGATCAAAACGCAAAACTCATTAACTAATAAAAAGTGCAGAGCCTGCATATCCATTTTCAGCATGGGTAGCAGGCTCTGCACTTTTTGTGACGGGCTCATTTGCTTAATACCATTTTCAGTTGTATAACATCTATCTTTGTTTCCTTTTTGCATTTCGGGCAATAAAGCGGAAATTTTACAAGGACGGTATCCTGATACACCTTCGTTTTTGTCTTTGCTCCGCACAACGGGCAAGGTATCCACAGCGACTCGTTTTTGCTATTGTTCAAAATTACACCTCCGAATACAGCACGTTACTCTGCGTTCAACGTCCGGCTTTGGCTATATTCTCTCTTTTGTATGCAGAGATTATACCAAATAAAAGGGAGAAAACAGGGATAGAAATAGGGAGATTTTAGGGAGAATTGAAAAAGACGGCGAGAATTACTCGCCGTCATGCTCGAAGCGATATCCGACACCCCAAACATTCTGTATGTATTCCGCATTTGCCTCGGTGAGTTTTTTTCGAAGTGTTTTGATATGATGCTTTACTACATCGTCGACATTATACGCCGACTGTTCATCCCATATATGATCGTATAATTGTTCACGGGTAAAGACCTTTCCGGGATTGCTTGCAAGGCGAAATAACAGATCAAATTCTTTTCGTGTCATTTTCAACTCTTTGCCACGAACAAAGACTTGGCGTGTAGAGGGATCAATCTGCAAGTCATTACCAAATGCCAGCGTGTAGCATAGATTTCCTTCCGGGGCAACCTCGGCATATAGCTGCATCAAGGAATGTGCCTGTGCTACGCATTCCTCACAAGTATATGGTTTTCCCATGTATGCGTGCGCACCGGCTTGTAAAGCGTGAATACGGTGTGAGTGGTCGGTTTTTGATGACAATACTAAAATAGGTGTAGACTTTGCCAAGCGCATTGATTTTAATAATTTGTGATCGTCCTCCGCAGACATACAGGCATCCAAAATAATAAGACAAAACTCATATTTTATAAAAAGCAACAATGAGTCTTGCATTGTTACCGCATGAAATACCTCGGTTTTTTCACAAGTTAATCGTTTTTGAATTTCTAATGCTTCTTCTTCATTTTCGTTAATTATCAAAATCTTGTTTTTCATCGTTTTTATTCCAAAAACGTATTGCCGTTTCTTCGTATTGCTCCTTTGCGATATAGTAACTCATACCATGCTCTGCGCCCGGAACAACGAGAAGCTCCTTAGGCGCATTGCAAGCCTTATAATTTTCATATGTCATCTTAATGGGAACGAATTTATCATCCGATCCGTGAATGAATAGAATCGGAATCTGCGTTTTCTGCATTGCCGTGATCGTAGTAATATTCTTGGAGTTGGTATTGATCTTCTTTTGGCAAACACGGTCGATCATCAGTCCGCGCAGTCCGTAGGATAGCTTCATATTGTCCTTAACCACAAAACGCCATTCATCGTAAGCGGAGGTAAAGCCGCAATCGGCAATGACACCTTTGACGTTTTCGGGAAGATCAAGTCCCGCCGTCATCAATACTGTGGATGCGCCCATGGACACGCCAACAAGATAGAGCGGATATTGCTCGTTTGTGTGCTCATTTACCCAATTCACCCAATCAATGCAATCATATCGCTCCATATATCCAAAGGTCATATATTCGCCCTCGCTGTTATTCTGCGCTCTTTGCTCAGCAAACAGAATGCTGCAACCTTCGTTATGCCAAAAGTCGGCGATCATACCGAAATCCTTGTGCCATGCGGAGCGCCATCCGTGCATCGCAACAAGCACGCGCTTGGCGTTCTCACACGGATACCAATGTCCAACAAGACGAAGACCGTCGCGGCTTGTAATTTCAACTTCCGTAATATCCTTCGTTAAAAGTTGCTCGGCTGTTTCATCAATCTGCTTTTGGAACTCCTGAATTTTCGGCGACCGTGTAATTTTCGTTTGCATTTTTTGCATTTCTTTAGGGCCGTCCCGAGTGATTGCAATTTCAATCAATTTTCTCGTAATTGTATGAAAAACACCTACACCTACAGCCGCGCTAATTGCGGCGGCACCTGCTCCGATCAATACACCCTTTTTGCTCAATTTAACAAAAGCTCCTTTCTTGTATTACATCCGCTCCTTCGCGGCGGAAAGCATTAGTTTGATTCTGTTTAATTGGTTTACCTCACTCGCTCCGGGATCGTAATCCACGGCAACGATATTTGCCTGTGGATAGGTCTCTCGGAGCTTTTTGATCACGCCCTTGCCGACTACGTGATTGGGCAGACACGCAAAAGGCTGAATACATATGATATTCGGTGTGCCGTGTGTGATCAGCTCGACCATCTCACCTGTGAGGAACCATCCCTCGCCGTACTGATTTCCAAGCGACAGAATGGGTTTCGTCATTTCGGCGATTTCTTCTATCGGCGCAGGAACGTCAAAACGTTTATTTTTCTTGAGTGCATCTATCGCAGGCTTGCGAAGCTTTGCAACGATGCGAAGAACCGAGTTGGAGGCAAAAACGCTTTTTCTCGATCTACCGTAGTATTTCCGCTTATAACGGGCATTGAACATACTGTAATTCAAAAAGTCGATAAAATCAGGGACAACCGCTTCCGCGCCCTCACGTTCCAACAGCTCAACAAGATGATTGTTTGCAAGCGGCATATATTTCACAAGTATCTCACCGACGATGCCGACACGCGGCTTTTTCAAGGTTTCGTCTATCGGCAAAGAGCCAAATGCTTCTACGATCTCGTTGCACACGCCCTTATAGCTGTACTTTGTAGCGGGGTTGACTAACGAATCAATGCACATTTTTTCAAGCTCCTTGTGAAGCTTATTTGCCGAACCCTGAACCTTTTCATAAGGTCTGACACGGTAAAGGCAACGCATAATCAGATCACCGTAAAGAAGCGCATACGCCGCATCCTTTACCATTTTGAAATCGATTTGAAAGCCCTCGTTTTTCTCAAGACCGCCCATACTGAGCGAGATTACGGGAATATGCGAGTATCCTGCCTTATCTAAAGCACGGCGAATGAAACCAATGTAGTTGGACGCTCTGCAACAACCACCCGTCTGCGTCATAAATATAGCCAATCGGTCGGTATCGTATCTTCCCGAGGTTACCGCCTCCATAAACTGACCGACAATGGTAATCGACGGAAAACAAGCGTCGTTGTTGACGTATTTCAGTCCCGTGTCGATTGCCTTGCGGTTATCATTTTTCAGTATTTCAAGGTTGTATCCGTGCTTCTTGAACACCGGCTCTAAAACACTGAAGTGAATAGGAAGCATCTGAGGTGCGAGGATCGTATATCCCTTATCCTGCATTTCCTTCGTGTATTCTGTGCGGTGATAACGGGTCGGCTTGGGTTCTGTACGGATTCCTTGCTCTCTTCTCATTCTCATTGCCGAGATCAAACTGCGGATACGGATACGTACCGCGCCGAGATTGTTTACCTCGTCGATCTTCAGCACCGTGTAAAGCTTGTTACTGCCTTCAAGTATCTCATTGACTTGGTCGGTGGTCACCGCATCCAGACCGCAACCGAAGGAATTGAGCTGTATCAGCTCCAAATCGTTGCGCTTGCGAACGAACTCTGCGGCGGCATAAAGCCTTGAGTGGTACACCCATTGGTCGAGCACGCGCAAGGGTCTCTCGGGCGACAGATCCACAGGTAGGCTATCCTCCGTAAATACGGTAAAGCCATACGAGGATATCAGTTCGGGGATGCCGTGGTTGATTTCGGGATCGATATGATACGGGCGACCTGCGAGAACGATACCGCTCGAACCGTATTTCTCCATCTCGGCAAGCAACCGCGTTCCTTCAGCACGAATATCATCCTTTGCTTTACGCTGTTCCTTCCACGCAAGGGAAACCGCGTGGCGCACCTCTTTTTCGGGAATGCACCATTCCTCTCGGCAAATAGTCACCAAACGGTCAGCGGCGATCTTTTCCGACGTAAACGCCATAAACGGACGAACGTAGCGAACGTCTCCCTTTGTAATCGAATCCACGTTATTTTTCAGATTTTCAGCGTAGGATACGACAATAGGACAGTTATATTGATTCTGTGCCGTGGTAACTTCCTTGTGCTCATAGTATACGCAAGGATGAAATATGGTTTTTAAGCCCTGAGCGATCAGCCATTCCACGTGACCGTGGGACAGCTTTGCGGGATAACACTCCGACTCGGACGGGATCGACTCCATGCCAAGCTCGTATATTTTTCGGCTTGACCAAGGAGAGAGCACGACACGGAATCCAAGAGTCCTGAAGAAAGTCGCCCAAAAGGGATAATTTTCGTACATATTCAGCACTCTCGGAATACCGATCACACCACGCGGCGCATCCTTTTCCTCAAGCGGCTCGTAATCAAAGATACGTTTTCTCTTGTAAAGCACCATATTGGGTGCTTTTTTTCTGCCGTTAATATCACCGATCCCCTTTTCGCAGCGGTTGCCTGTGGTATGATGCTGACCGTTTGAAAAACGGTTGATGGTGAGCATACAATTATTGGAGCATCCACCGCAGCGGCGGCTCGTCGAGGTATATGTAAGGTTGATGATTTCATCCAAGGACAGCATTGTGGTCGGTTTGCCGTGGTAGTGCGCTCTTGCGATCAAAGCTGCGCCGAACGCTCCCATCAGACCCGCAATGTCGGGGCAAGTGGCTTCTACACCGGCAATCTTCTCAAAGGCGCGAAGCACGGCTTCATTGTGGAAGGTACCGCCTTGTACCACAATATGCATTCCAAGCTCCTTGGCATCGGCGAGCTTGATGACCTTATACAGCGCATTCTTTATTACGGAGTATGCAAGTCCCGCCGAAATATCCGAAACGGACGCGCCTTCCTTCTGCGCCTGCTTGACGTTGGAATTCATAAAGACGGTACAACGAGTTCCGAGATCAACGGGAGCTTTTGCAAACAGTGCTTCTTTTGCAAAGCGCTCGGCGGTAAATCCA
>JAZNZC010000048.1:0-3261 GCA_045594745.1 Eubacteriales bacterium | reverse complement strand
GTTCTGTTGTTGTAATGATAGTATGTAACATCGCTTACCCAAACCGAATTTGGCTCGTCGACCTTGAATTCTTGCTTCAAGATATTTTCTTTTCGCTCTTGGTTCATCAGATAAAGAGTCTTGGCACAGTTTCGCATGCTGAACATATCGTTTTCGTGCATAATGCTTGCGACCACATGTTCTGTAATCTTATGACCTCGATCCTTCATAATGGCTGCGATCTTTCCGGCGCCGTATATCTGCCCACTTTCGTGATATATTTCACGAATGATAGGGAGCAGCTCGGCGCGGCGTTTTTGATTTTCGGTTTGTCCGCCTTTACCGCGAAGTTTTCTGTTGTAGTACGTTGCTTTTGATATTTGCAAAGCTTCGCAGAGAAGATTGACCGTATATTCCTCCGATATTTGAGAGTCTATGTACATGATCTTTTCTTCAAGCGAAGTCGCTTTTGTAAACGGTGCATCCTGCAATATTTTGATGAATTTCTCCAAGCGTTCACAGCGATGTTGAAGTTCTTTGTGTTTTTTCATATCTACCGCTTCGTGCTTCTGCTTTTTCTTGTGATCTCTCGTCCAAGTGTAGACCGTCGTTCTTGAAACGTTGAATTTGCTCACGAGATCGCTCACGCTGACACCGGCTAAATACTGCTCGATTACTTTTTCCTTGGTTCTGTCTGAATATTTTTTGTTCATGATATTTTCCTTTCGTTTTGAAAAATGGAAAGTATAGTATATCATAAAATTTCGAATGACAAATGAATTTTATTTTTAAATAATTATCTTATTTTGAGAGCATATAGAACCATTTTGGTATAAGAAATGTGATATCATCACAGAACGGTGTCAAAAACTGTGATATAATGAGGACACAAAGAAAAAAAGGAGGACATAAATATGTCTGCTATCAATATCAACAAAAACAATTTTCAAAGTGAAGTATTAAATTCCGATAAGAAAGTCCTTCTGGACTTTTGGGCTCCTTGGTGTGGCCCCTGCCGCATGGTCGTTCCGATTGTGGAGGAGATTGCCGGTGAGCGGCCCGACATCAAGGTCGGAAAGATCAATGTGGATGAAGAAGCAGAGCTGGCGAGTCAGTTCGGCATCATGAGCATTCCTACTCTGGTGGTGATTGAAAACGGCAAGATCGTAAAACAGGCAATGGGAGCAAGACCGAAGGAATCAATCCTCGGTATGCTGTAAGGAGATTAAAAATGGGATTCTTTGATTTTTTAAGACAACCCGATGTGAATCAGGGCGTAAATGATTATAAAAACACTACTGGCGCCGTACTGCTTGACGTACGTACCCCACAAGAATACAGTGAAGGACATATCCCGGGAAGTAAAAACGTTCCACTGCAAACGCTTGACAAAGTAAGGTCTGTTGTTGAAAATAAAGATACGAAACTATTTGTCTATTGTTATTCCGGTGCAAGGAGCCGTCAGGCTGCGGCGGCACTCGGACAGATGGGATATACTAAGGTCAATAACATCGGCGGTATATCTTCTTATCGCGGAAAGGTGGAAAAGTAATTATGAAGGTCATTATTGTAGGCGGTGTGGCAGGCGGAGCAACTGCTGCCGCACGAATCCGAAGGCTGGATGAAAGGGCAGAGATCGTGGTGTTTGAGCGCTCGGGATTCATTTCCTATGCTAACTGCGGACTGCCGTATTATATTGGGGATGTGATCACAGATGCCGAGGAGCTGACACTTCAGACTCCAGAAAGCTTTTACTCTCGCTTTCGTGTGGATATGAGGGTGCATCACGAGGTTACGGCAATTCATCCCGAAAAAAAGACGGTATCGGTCAAGAATTTGAAAACGGGTGAGAAATTTGAGGAAAGCTACGATAAGCTCATTCTTTCTCCCGGAGCAAAGCCGACAAAGCCCCGTTTTCCCGGCGCAGACCTTGACAAAGTGTTTACTCTCCGCACCGTGGAGGATACGCTTCGAATTAAAAATTATATAAATGAAAATCATCCTCAATCGGTAGTGCTGGCAGGCGGTGGCTTTATCGGCCTTGAACTTGCGGAAAACCTGTGTGAGTTGGGAATGGACGTTACCGTCGTTGAATACGCAAAGCAGCTGATGAGTCCCTTTGACTTGGATATGGCAGCTTTCATTCATAATGAAATGAGAAAGCACGGCGTAAAGCTTGTTCTCGGTCGTGCGGTGGAGGGCTTGGAGGAAAAGGACGACGGCATTAAAGTGCTTTTGAGGGACGATGCCTCGCTTCATGCCGATATGGTGGTGCTCGCCATCGGTGTTACTCCCGATACGGTTCTTGCCAAAGATGCGGGACTTGAACTCGGCATCAAAGGCAGTATCATTGTCAATGACCGTATGGAGACCTCGATTCCTGATATTTACGCTGCAGGCGATGCGGTACAGGTAAAGAATTTCGTGACGGGCGAAGATGCGCTGATCTCCCTTGCGGGTCCTGCCAATAAACAGGGGCGCATTATCGCAGATAACGTCTGCGGACTTGACAGCCGATATAAAGGCTCTCAGGGTAGCTCGGTCATCAAGGTCTTTGATATGACGGCGGCGCTCACCGGCATCAATGAACGAACTGCAAAGGCGATGGGGATTGATGCAGATACGGTTATCCTTTCGCCTATGAGTCACGCAGGCTATTATCCCGGTGGTAAGGTCATGACCATGAAGGTGGTCTTTGAAAAAGGCAGCTACCGTTTGCTTGGCGCACAAATCGTGGGATACGAAGGCGTGGACAAGCGAATCGACGTGCTTGCCACCGCCATCCGTGCAGGAATGAAGGCCACCGACTTAAAGGAACTTGATCTTGCGTATGCACCGCCTTATTCTTCTGCTAAGGATCCCGTGAATATGGCTGGCTTTATGATCGATAACATCGCAAACGGTGTGCTCAAGCAGTGGCATCTCGAAGATGTTGACAACCTCCCCCGTGACGGAAGCGTAACGCTTCTTGATGCGAGAACTGTCGGAGAGTATGCACAAGGTCACATTGACGGCTTTAAGAATATCCCCGTTGACGAGCTTCGTGAACGGCTTGACGAAGTGGAAAAAGGCAAGCCTGTATACGTGATCTGCCAAAGCGGTCTTCGCAGCTATATTGCAAGCCGCATTTTGGAGGGAAACGGTTATACGGCATATAATTTCGCGGGAGGCTTTCGATTTTACGACGCGGTGACAAACGACCGCGCATTGATCGAACGTGCCACCGCTTGCGGAATGGAGTATTAAACAAATACCACTCTTTCAAAAAAGGAAGAGTGGTAT
>JAZNZC010000047.1:0-16854 GCA_045594745.1 Eubacteriales bacterium | reverse complement strand
TTGTGTAAAGGGAGGCTTATCACCGCCCGACAGTACACCAAAAAGGTGTAACACACTATACCTTGCAGAGCAAGGCGTGTGAAAAGGAGTACGAACAAATTGTCCGTACTCCTTTTGTTGTAGGGCGGGGGGTATCTCCCGCCGTTTTCTTTGCATATATCGTTTGTTTTCGGCGGCAGCAAGCCACCGCCCTACAAGGTTGCGGTGGGTAAAACCTGCTTTATGGAATGTTCCCATTGAAGTGCTTTTTTGTTTTGCGTTGCTTCCCTTTTATTTGGAATTCAAAAGAGATTTTACGCTGTCATTTCCCTTTTTGAAATCAACCTTTTCGGTAGCCGTAACGGCTGTGACAGCGTTGCAATGGCGGAATGCCTCGGCGCCGACCTCTCTGACACCGCCAAGATCGATCTTGGAAAGCGCGATGCAGCCCGCAAAGCAGGATGCGGGGAGCGTTTTCAGGGTTTCGGGCAGGGTTATCTCTGTCAGAGAGTCGCAGTTATAAAACGCGTTGATGCCAACAGAGGTCAAAGCGTTGCCAAAATCAACGGTCGTCAGCGCATCGCAACCAAAGAATGCCGCCTCTCGAATGGTTGTTACGGTATCGGGAAGTTCAATGCTCCAAAGGCTTATACATCCGTAAAAAGCGCGCACGCCAATGCTTGTAAGCCCCTTGGGCAAGGTGATCTCCTTGAGAGATTCACACTCAAAAAAGGCGTAATTGCCAAGCGTTTGGCAGGTATTGAGGATGGTGATACGCGCAAGATTGAAGGGGTAAAAGCTCTTTGCAAAATCGGGATGTGCCGCTCCGAATATATAACCGAGATAGGTATTTTCGGTTTGACTGCGCCCCACAAAAGGCAGAGTGAGTGAGCGAACAGACCAGCATCCCTCAAATGCGCCTAAACCAACCGTCTCCAAAGCGTTGCCGAGGGTAAGGATCTGCAATTCGGAGCAATTCATCAAAGCGCGGTCGCCAAAGGTAACGATTCTTTCAAGGCCGTCGATCTGACGCAGGGATGCACCGTTGAAAATGGCATATTTTTCAATGACTGTCATCCCCTTTGGGAGAGAGAGACAGACGATATCATTGCAATCAAAGAGCGAATATGCGGGCAAGGTTTGCCAATCTCCCGTAAGACGCAGACATTTGAGGGTTGCGGGAACGTCGCGCGCGTTGTCCTCGTGCTTGGCAGCGCCGAAGAGATAGCCGAGGTATTGTTTTTCTTCTTTATTTGCACCAAGGAGCGGGGTTTCGAGAGCATTAAGCTCGTTACATCCTGCAAGGATGCCCGTACCGATGTTGGTGATGCTTTCGGGCAAGATCAACGTTTTGATCTGCAACGGCGGTGCTTTTTCCTCGGTATTCGCATCGGTATTCTCGGGAAGCTCTTCTGCAACCACAGCAAATGCTCCATCGGCAATAGCGGTAACGGGCAGACCATTGATCATCGCAGGGACTTTCAAATGCACGTGTGTGCCCTTGTAAGAAACAATGGTAACCTCACCGTTGGCACTCTCAAAATCAAAATCGGTAGCTGTACCTTCGATAGCGGTAGCAAAACCCGCGTTGTTCTCTGCCCAAAAGTCGATGCCCTCGTCCTCGATCTCGACGGGCGTGGTATCGACGGGTGCATCGGTGGTCTCCTCAGGGCCATCGGGAGTTTTATTCTTATCGCCGCAGGCGGAAAAGCTTGCCAAAATCAAGCAAAGAGCCAAAAGGCTTACGAGTATTTTTTTCGCATTCATTTTTTGTCATCCTTTTTGGAAAGATTCTGTTATCATTGTACCACAAATCGCGGCGTTATGCAAGAGATACGTGCGATATTTCACAATAATTTTAATTCTATCATGCTTTCTTCTTGTAAAATGCAGAAAAAGGTGGTATAATGAAAAAGAAGTAACAATAAAGCAACGCAAAACAACTCTTTGGAGCGGATAGGGTTAGAGGCCCCTTGCCGCTTGCGGGAGCCAAGGCGCGACGCTCGGCGCGCGCCTCTGCTGTCTGTTCGTGTTTTAACAAAACACAAAATAGAAACCACAGAACAGCTCGCGTACTATTGGCTTATCTTTTTATCTTCCTTTTCAAGATTTCTTGAAAGGGGTGTGGGGAAAACGTAATATTTCGCTTGCGAAATATTACCGTAGCAACGGAACGTTGCGATGTTCTTCTGCAAGAAGTTTTCCCCACAAAAAAACAGTAAAGGAGGGCGTAAGATGGACATTCTTGTAGATGAAGCGCTTGCAGGGCAATGTGTTCGCCGCGTGTTGCAGGTTGAATTGAAGCTTTCCACAAAAATGATCAAATCCCTCAAATATGCCCCTCTTGGTATTGCTGTTGATGGGAAAGCCGTTACTGTTCGACACATATTAAAAATTGGCGAGTGTCTTTCGTTGACGATCGAGGATAGCCAATCCTCTCCCGCGCTCACGCCTGTTGATCTGCCACTTGATATTCTTTACGAGGACGATGACATTGTCGTGCCAGCAAAGCCCGCCGATATGCCCACGCATCCCTCGCACGATCATTATACCGACACCGTGGCAAATGCGCTTGCGTTCCGCTATGATAAGGAAGGCATCCCCTTTGTTTTTCGCCCGATCAATCGCCTTGACCGCAACACGAGCGGACTTTTGCTGATCTCTCGTAACAAGCGTGCGGCGGGCAAGCTCACGCAAGCGATGCAAAGGGGCGAGATCAAAAAGGTTTATCTCGCAGTTGTCGTTGGAGAATTGCAAGAGCGGGAAGGAATGGTTGACGCTCCCTTACATCGCACAAAGGAAAGCATCATCGTGCGCGAGGTCTGCTCCCCCACAGCTCCCGATGCCGATGCGGCTTGCACCGAATATCGCGTACTTGCCACCGAGAACGGATACAGCCTTATTCTGGTTCGTCCCCTGACGGGCAGAACACATCAGATCCGCGTGCACTTTGCACACGCGGGACATCCCTTGGTAGGAGACGATCTTTACGGCACGCCTTCCCCACTCATCGGTCGGCACGCATTGCACGCGTATCAGCTTTCATTTCCACATCCGATGCGCGAGGAAAAACTGTCTCTTACAGCGCCTTTGTGCGCCGATATGCGCGGACTGATAGAAAAATGTTTCCCCGAAGCTCTTGCGAAAGGAGTTCTTGATGAATACACGAAAACTTAAAAAAGAACCGCGTTTGCCGATCATCTGCATCCTCATTTTTGCATTGACGGCAGTGAGCGTTGGCCTTTATATCGCGTTCCGCGTCAATATGAATTTTGCCGATGCCTTCAACCGCACCGTCAGTCCCGTTGGGCGAATGATCTTTGCCAAGCTGACGGGCTGGCTTCCCTTCTCCCTTGCCGAAATGCTGCTTTTGCTCGTGCCCGTTATTCTTGTTACGGTTATTGCGGTAGGCGCGAGACACTTTTGCGATACGGCAAAAAAGATGTGGATCTATATCGCCTGCATCTTCTGCGTGGCGTGTATGGTGTTCAATCTGTTTGTTTGGAATTTTGCCCCGGGTTACAACGCGCTCCCGCTTGACCAAAAGCTGGGGATCGAGCGCGCGCCTGTAAAAGCCGAGGAGCTCTCCCACACTGCCGACATTCTTTTGGAAGAATTGAAGGTATTAGAAAAAGACATCCTCTTTATGGAAACAGGATCTTCGCGGATGCCCTACTCCTATGTCCAAATGAACGGGCATTTGATGGATGCCTACGACAAAGCATCTGCAAAGTATGATTTTATTGATGACTTTCATTCCCGTGTCAAGCCCGTAATGCTCAGCGAGCCGATGTCCTATACGCATATCACGGGCGTTTACACATTCTTTACGGGCGAGGCAAATATCAACGTCAACTTCCCAGACTACACCATTCCCTTTACCGCCGCACACGAGCTGGCACATCAGCGCGGCATCGCGCGCGAGGATGAGGCAAATTTTGTTGCCTTTTTGGTGTGTATGGAGTCGGATGACGCTTATATTCGTTACAGCGGAGCGTTGAATATGTACGAATATGTGGTTTCTGCCCTCTATTCGGCAAACTATGAGCTCTATAAAGAGAATTATCTGAAGCAACCAAAAGCGATCATTGCCGAGCGCATCGCTTGCAGCGAGTTTTTTGACAAATACCGCGAAAATACCGTTGCCGACATCAGTGAGGCGACCAATAACGCCTACCTGCAAAGTCAAGGCGCATCCCAAGGCACCAAAAGCTACGGTATGGTAGTAGACCTCGCTGTGGCGTATTACCGGAAGAAATAAAGCAACAAAAAGAACGACACCGCGTGTCGTTCTTTTTGTTTGTTATGTATTTATTTCGGCAAGCTCCGCTACAGCGGGGGGATTTTTCTCGCGCTCCCATTGTTCTCCAATCTTCTTTTGCAGTCGTTGGTAAAAGATTGCTTGTACGATAAAGGTAATCGTCCATGATGCTCCATAAGCGAAGAAAATGGTCAATGGGTGGCGGATCCAAACAAAAACTGTATTGATCCAAAGCACGCGGACGCCGCAAATGCCCGCTACCGATACGATCATTGGTAGTGTTGATTGGCCCATTCCGCGCATTGCACTACCGTAAAGCCCTTCGAGATGACCCATAATGTAAAAAGAACTGTTGACGACCAACTTGATTCTTGCAAACTCTACGACCTCTGGGTTACTCGGCGCAAAAAGCGTCAAAAGCGGCAGGCTGATGAGATTGAGAATACCGTTGAGAACGATAGCCAAAGTGGAAATCGTAATTGTGCTGGTCTTCATACATTCGCGGATGCGTGCAATATTCTTCGCACCCGTATTTTGTCCGATGAACACATATGCCGCTGTGCTAAATCCGCCGCAGATGAGCTGGGTATAGGCACCTACGTTAGATGCAATGGAGCTACCAGAAACGTAAACACTACTGTTAAAGGAATTGAGTGCTACCTGCATTACCAGGTTTCCAATAGCGAACATAGAGTTCTGCACGCCTGCGGGAACACCAAGACGTAAAATATCTTTGAGTGTTGAAGGTTCAAGCGTTAATTGTCGCGGCTTTAATTTCAAAAGTCCGTTCGTCTTTAACATATAGATAAGTATCATAATGCAAGATACCCATTGAGAGACCGCCGTGGCAATTCCCACACCAAGCGCGCCTTGCCCAAATCCGAGCACCATAACCAAGTTGAGAATTACGTTTATTACTCCCGACACCGACAAGAAGAACAGGGGGCGTGTGCTATCTCCCGTTGCTTGCAACATCGCGGCACAGTAACTGTAAATCAGTTGTGCGGGAATGCCAACAAAATAGGCACGCATATAGAGGACGGCCTGATCGATAACCGAGTCGGGCGTTTCCATCAAAACAAGCAAGGGGCGTGCAAACACAAAGCCAAGAACCCCCAAAAGAATGCCACACAAAGTCGCCAGCGTAACCGATGTATGAACTGTCCTTTGGATCTTATGCTCCTCTTTTGCACCCACCGCGTGAGAGACCATAATGCCCGAACCTATGGAAAGTCCCACAAAAAAGGTGATGATCATGCTCACCAAAGGGCCGCAGGCACTAACTGCCGAGAGTGCGATCTCACGGGCTTCGGGGGTTGCTCCGCCCCATCGACCAACGACGATGGTATCTGCCGTGTTGAAAAGCTGATTGATAATAGACGTTGCCATGGTAGGCAGCGCAAAGCGTATCAGTTGCGGAAGGATCTTGCCCTCCGTCATATCGATTTTAACCTTTGCCATACGTTTCCTCCGAGGGGTACATTTCGCCCACGGGGTATTTTACACCCTACGCCAAAAAAAGTCAAGCCAAAAATCGAAAAAAGAACGGAGAATTTTGCAAAATTCTCCGTTCTCTTTCATTAAAAATTAGTCGATAGACATATCGAGCTTAAATCTCATAATTTTGCGCAGGGTGTTCTTGGGGAATTCGGTATCACGAACCTTAAGAACGCCGATCTTCTTGTAAGGAACTGCTGTACGGTTGTAATCGTCAACGTACTTTTGCAGGTGCGCTTTGATATCGGTGACGTTGTTCTTTTCGATATATTCCTTATCGGGATAAACCTCTGCAACGATGGCGTTGTGCTCCATGCCTCTCTTGCTCTGTCCCTCGTAAACGATGATATCAATTACGCCGGGAGTTGCAACGAGCTCGTTTTCAATTTCCTCGGGGTAAACGTTCTTACCGTTGGAAAGGATAATGAGATTCTTCTTACGTCCGGTAATATAGAGGACGTTGTTCTTATCAAGCTTGCCGTAGTCACCGGTTTTGAAGTAGCCCTCGGAATCGATCGCATCTGCGGTTGCTGCTTCATCCTTGTAGTAACCGAGCATTACGTTGGGACCGGTTACCCAGATCTCACCCTCGCCATCCTCGTTGGGATTGTTAATGAGAACGGTGTCAATATCAATTACGTGACCTACGCTGCCGGGAATGGGGTTCTTGCTGCGGTTAACGGCAATGATGGGAGCACACTCGGTAATACCGTAGCCGTTAAGGGTGGAAATACCGATAGCTTCAAAGAATTTCAAAATATCGGGGTTGATGGGTGCGCCGCCGGAAATGATCATCTTTACCTTGCCGCCGAATGCTGCGCGAATTTCGCCAAACAGCTTTGCACGAACGTCGATACCAACCTTGAGCATACCGTTGCTGACCTTGATCATACGGGCAACAAGCTTTTCCTTCTTTTTCTCCTTCAGGTTTGCCATAATGCGACGGTAGAAGGTTTCAAGATACAGAGGAACGATAACGAGATGCTCGGGCTCCTGCTCCTTGAGTTCCTTTGCAACGTAACGCAGACCGCCGGAGATATAAATTTCACTACCGATCATCATGTGACCGATGAGCATAACGGAAGAACCGAAGGTGTGATGAGGAGGCAGAACGCCAACCGTCTTTTTACCGAAATCCATATAAGGAATGATAGAGGAAAGATCGGAAAGAACTGCGTTTTGCGAAAGCATTACACCCTTGCCCTTGCCCGTTGTACCGGACGTGAACACCAGCAGTGCCATAGCATGAGGATCGATGGGGGCGTTGAAATATGCATTGGGGTCAGCCGCAAATTTTGCTCTTCCCTTTTCGATAAGCGATACAAGAGATACGTCTCCTTCTTTTCCGTTCAAATAAACGGTGGGAGTAGCAAAAGAAACTTTATTTTCAATAACGGCTGCCTTTTCCTTCAGATCTGCATCGCAGAACAGGAACTTTGCCTCTGCACGCTCAACGGTTGCGGCGAGGTCTTCAGCTTGCCAATCGCGGTCGAGAGGAATGAGAACGCCACCGATGGAAAGCGTTGCATAATACATAGCTGCCCACTCATAAGAAAGCTTGCCGATGATAACGCAATGACGACCTGCGCAGCCCATTGCCAAAAGCTCGCTTGCCAGTGCGCGAACATCATCGCGGAACTCTACAAAGCTCTTTTTTACGATCTCAGAGCGGGGTGTGGGACGGAAGGAGTACACAGTATCGTCACCGTATTCTTCGGCTGCCCACTCAATCAGCTTTCTAACATTTTCAAAATATCTGGGCTCATGCAGCATATCTTTGTTCATAATGAAAAATTCCTTTCAGTATCGATTTATATGATTTGCTTTTTATCAAAATAATTGAGAGACTATATAGCCTCTTTGGGGGCGGCACGCAGACCGTCCAAAATAATGCCAAAGCTATATTTACAACCTTTGACAGCTTCTTCTTTGGGAATTCCCCTACCCACGGCGTCGGCGTTGTATCCACGCCAGAAGCACCACAAGGAGTAACTCAAGACATCGACGTCGGCGTCGGCACGAATGTAGCTCTTCTCTTTTGCGTAAGTAAGCATTTGCTTGATCGCGCTCATCCACCACTCGTAGTTGCTTTGCGAGCGGGAATCATTTTCAAAAACATATTGGTTGAATTGCTTTTTGAGATCGTAGGAGCGTATGAGTGTATTGGCGACCATTTCGGTAACGTGTTCAAAAAACTCCTCTTGGTCGTTACTCTCCCAAGCAGCGCTTGTGCGTATCTGCTCGCTCACCTTTTGGTAAACTACGCCAAGCACGTCCTCAACATTGCGAAAACGGTTGTAGAACACACGGTTGGTGATGCCAAGCTCCAAAAGAATTTTGCGTACGTTAACAGTGTGTGCACCGTTGGTCATTGCCATTCGTTCGGCAACCGCAATAATTCGATCGGACATTTCATCCACGATCAATCCGTTTTGTGAAACTGCCACGAGTTCACCTTCCTTTCAGCACACAGTGTGTTCATTATAGCACACGGTGTGCCAAATGTCAATCTTTTCCTCGGATTGTTAACAGCTCGTTCACAAATGACAGCGTTATTTGTGAATTTTTGTAAACTTTTTGGGCTTTGATTGCATTTCTCTAAAAATTAGAGTATGATAATAGGTAGATACTTTTAGAAAGGAAAATTCTCTTATGAATACATTTGAACACGTTGCCGCAAAAGACGTCGACGCCATTTTTAATCGCATTGACAAGCAATGGATGCTCATCAGCGCCACCGACGGCGAGCACACCAACACTATGACCGCCTCTTGGGGTGCTATGGGAATTCTTTGGCACAAGCCTGTGGCCATCTGCTTTATTCGTCCGCAACGCTACACCTATACCATCACAGAAAAAAGCGATCATCTCTCGCTTGCATTTCTCGGTGAGCAATACCGCGATGCCCTCGTTTTTTGCGGTCGCAACAGCGGACGCGACGGCGACAAATTCGCGCAGTCGGGCCTGACCTGCGCTATGACCGAGGGCGGCGTTCCCTACCCCGCGGAAGCCGAAATGGTTATGATCTGCCGCAAGATGTATGCTGACGACATCAAAAAGGCATCCTTCATCGACAAGGAAATGCTGAAGAATTACCCCATCGATGACTTCCACCGCGTGTATATTTGCGAAATTGAGGACGTTCTTGTAAAAAAATAAGTAAAAAAGTCGTGCACAGGTATTGACTTTTTTTCGCTTGGGTGCTAAAATAATGCTATTCAATCATCCATCCGCAATGGATGAAACAAAGAAAGGACTCCAAATTATGAAAGACAATCAAAGAAAGCTTATCTACACAGCAATGTTTGCTGCCGTTGTGGTTGTTTTGCAGATGTTTGTTTCCATTCCCGTGGGAATGTTCACAATCACCCTCACACTTGTTCCCATTATGCTGGGTGCCATTCTGTTTGGTCCCGCAAGCGGTGCTATTTTGGGCGGTGTGTTCGGCGTGGTCGTTGCCATTCAGGTTGTAACAGGTGCCGCAGGACCACTCAGCTCTGCTATGTTTTTGCAAACTCCCGTTGTCACCGTCGTGCTCTGTGTTCTCAAGGGCGTTGCCGCAGGATGGGTATCCGGCTTAATCTACCAAGCTTTTGCAAAACGTGAGAAAACAAAGCTCGGCACCGTTTTGTCGGCTATTGCCTGCCCGATTGTCAATACAAGTATTTTTGCACTCGGCTTGTTCGTCTTTTATAGCGGACTCATCAACACATGGGCTATCGACAACGCATTTGCCAACGCCTTTACATTTGTAATGGTTGGTTGTATCGGTTTGAACTTCCTCGTAGAGTTTGCCGTAAACGTGTTGCTCATTCCCGTAACACTCAGAATGATCAAAATTGTAAAAAGACTGCTGTAATATGAAATCAACGATTGCACCGAGAACTAAAAAAATTGCATATTTTTTGGCGGCGGTGTACTTTACAAGCTACTGTATGCGCATCAACTTAGCGGTAATGCTTGTAAAGATATGCAGTGAGATGCAGGTGGAAAAATCCGCTCTTGCCATTGTGATTACCGGATTGACTGTTGCCTATGGAACGGGTCAGGTGATCAGCGGTTTTCTGGGCGATCGCATCAAGCCCCGACACATCATTCCCGCAGGACTTTCTCTTGCGGTTTTGTGCAACGTTGGTATCTTCTTTGCATCAACCATTCCCTCAATGACAGTCATTTGGAGCATCAACGGCTTTGCCCACGCGCTCCTTTGGCCTCCTATCGTTCGACTGATGTCGACGCATCTCACGGCAGAGGATTACAGCTTTGCCGCTGTTCGTGTCAATCAAGGATCGTCGATCGCTACCATCGCACTCTATCTCTTCTGCCCTCTCCTTTTGGGCGTGATGGAATGGCGCACCATTATGCTTCTTTGCGCCGCATGGGGAGCTGTGATGATCGTTCTTTGGTTCGTTCTCTATCCCCATGTGTTTACAAAGACAGATGCTCACGTGGAAAAAGCAGAATCTCCCGCCACCGCCACGGAGCAGAAAGTATTACCCATTCCGCTTTACATATTCGGTGCGATCGCACTTATTATGCCAGGCATTATGATGCAAGGGATGCTCCGCGATGGCGTGACAAACTGGATGCCCTCTTTCCTTCTCGAAACCTTTGGACTCAGCGAAGAAAACTCCATTGTTTCGACGGTGATCTTGGCCATCTTTACGATGATCAGTTATTCGGCATTCAGCGCTTTGCAAAAAAGATTTTTCAGGAATGAGGTCGCTTGTGCGGCCGCGATCTTTGGCGGTTCAGCGATCGTTTGTGCCGCTCTGTTTGCCGTCAATCTTTTAGCTCCTACGGCGGCGCTTGTTCCATCTCTTATTTTAATGGCACTGACGGTTGCCGCGATGCACGGGGTCAACCTGATGCTCATTGCCATCGTGCCGCGCAGATTTGTGGTCTTTGGCAAGGTTTCGACCTATTCCGGTATTCTCAATGCTTCCACCTATGTAGGCGCGGCGATCTCGACCTATGGCTTTGCGGCGCTTGCCGAGACATTTGATTGGAATTTTACCATCCTGACATGGGTCGCTATCTCGCTCGTGGGCGCGACTCTCTGCTTCTTTGCCGCTCGCATTTGGCAAAAACATTTAGATGAACATAAGTTTTAATAGAAGAATTGTGGGAACCTTTTGGTGCAAGGGTTCCCTTTTTTCATAGCATAACAAGCGTTTTTTTGCGGACGACCGATGGTCGCCCCTACCGAGTATCATATAACTCTGCATTCTGCACTCTGCACTCTGCACTCTACTCCCCTCCTGCTTTTTCTTTCCCGGCCTTTGCGATTTGGTATTGAAAAAACGAGAAAAATGTGTTATACTGTAAATAAGACATCCAAAAAGATACTGTTTTTAACAATTTCAGTCACGAAATGAGAATTTTATGAAGAACACAAAAACGAATTTTTCCACCTTTTGCGAAACGCTTTCTGCTCCCGAAAACGAGCTGCTCGAGCAGTTCTTCTCGGAATTTGATACGCATTTTTTGGTATCCAAAAGCAATAGAAAACAATTCAAAGCCGATTTTGAAGCGGCGATCATGCTGCTTTACCAAAAAGGTGTGCCGATGGAAGAGATCCTTTCCCGCTTGGCGCTCTCAAACCTTGGCGGATTTTATGCACGCCCCTCGGTTTTGTGGTTTCCGCTTGATGATGCCGCAAAAATTTATCCCGTTTCGATGGATCACGGCAGCCAACAGGTATTCCGCCTTTCGGTCTACTTTAAGGAAGACGTCGTTCCCGAGCTTTTGCAAATGGCGCTCACCTTTACCATCAAGCGTTTTGCAAGCTTTGCTACCACACTCAAAAAGGGCTTTTTTTGGCACTATCTCGACGTTGTAAAAAAGAGATTTTCCATTGAGGAAGAACACGATATGCTTTGCCAACCGATCAAGGTTTCGATGAGCGGCTCGCAGTCCTTCCGCTTGATGTACTACCAAAACCGTGTGAGTGCCGAGTTCTTTCACGCGCTGACCGACGGAACGGGTGCTATGACCTTTTTGCGTGCTCTCACGGCAGAGTATTTGCGCCTTTGCGGTGTAAGTGCTCCGCTTGGCGATATTTGGAACGTGAATGACACCCCCTCGCAAGAGGAGTTTGAAAATGCGTTTGTTAAAGTTGAAAAGGCAAAAAACAGCTCCGGCTTTGTAGATAAGCCAGCGGTGCAAATGAACGGTCGGCTGACACGCAGAAAGCCATGCCGCATTTTGCATTTTAAGATGAATGCGCAAAAGCTACGCGAGGTTGCCAAAAGCTATGGCGTTACCGTAACGGCATACCTGTTGATGCAAATGTTTTACGCTTGCTCTGCCTCTACCGACGAGTTGACAGGAGATTTGAACATTCAGCTCCCCATCAATATGCGCAAGTTTTACCCTTCCAAAACCGTACGCAATTTTTCAATGTACTGCGGCATTCGTATTCCCATTGAAAAGGTAGGCAACCGTGAAGAGCTTCTTGCCGAGATCAATGCTCAGCTCCTTGAAAAATCCGAAAAAGAAAAAATGCGCGAAATGATCACTGCTGCGGTAAACATCGTCAGCTCGATCCGTCTCATTCCTTTGGCTGTCAAGCAGCCCATTGCAAAAATGATTTACGGTATGCTTGGTGAAAAGATCTACACAACCACCCTATCAAATTTGGGCGTGGTCAGCTTCCCAAAGGAATTGGAAGCGCACATTGAAAGCATGGACTTTTGCCTTGGCGCGCAGGTGACCAACCGCTTGGCTTGTGCCGCCATTACTTGCGGAGGTGTGGCAACCTTCTCGATCTCCAAAATGACGGCAGACCCCGCATTTGAGGAAAAAATGTATCAGCTTTTGGAGGCTGACGGCATTACGGTCTTGGTAGAAGGGAGTGATTATTATGCACGTTAAAAACACATATCCCAAAATTACAAAGCTCTCAAAGGACCGCAAACGAATGCTTACTATTATACGTTGGCCGTTTTTTGCCATAGCTGCAGCGGCACTTATCGTCAATCTTTGCATCAAGGGTCCTTTTTGGAGCATCATCGTCATTCTTGGCCTGTACATCGTATGGACGTTCGCGCTCTCCCCCGATCTTGTTGAATTCAACCGCATCAGCCAAACCATTAAAATTACAGTTTGGAGCAGTATTTTGCTTGCAGTGATCGACTTTTTATTTGTGCACAGCTTTTCCCTTTTTGTCATTCCCATCGTTTGCTTTAGCGGACTCTCAAGCTGTATTGTGTTGTTCTTTACCAATCTGGAAACGCAAAAGCACAATATGCTCCCCTTAATCAATTTTATCTTTGTTTCAATTATCGGTTCGCTCATAACGCTTCACTTCTATCACGGCAAAAACAGTTGGCCTCTTATCGTTTTACTCTCCCTTTCGGTGCTTTCTCTTTTGGCTTTCATCATTGTTTTAGGCCCCGATTTCAAGCGAGAAATGCAAAGAAGATTTCACATCAAATAAACAAAATCAATACTGCATAACAAAAGCGAGCCGCGGTTGCGGCTCGCTGATGTTTTTTATTCGGTTCGATACCAATAATCCCAGCTGTAAAGTGAGCCCAAATAATGCGCTGCAGTTTCAAAATCAGCAAGATCAGTGGCAGAAATTAGCGCTCCGCTCGTGGCATTTTTATTATTTGCAATCCACCAACCGTTGGGATTGACAAAGGTTGCACTCGCAAGATTTGAACAACTAAAGAATGCATATTCGCCAATAGTTGTGACAGAGTTGCCGATTGTTACGTTGGTCAAATTCGTGCAAGAACGAAACGCAGAATTGCCGATAATGGTGACAGAATCACCAATTACTACATCGGACAAAGCCTCACACCCTTCAAACGCATAATTTCCGATTGTGATAACAGAATTGGGAATTATTATACTCTCAAGACCTTTGCAACCATAGAACGCATGATTGCCAATCGCGGTGAGCGAGTCGGGGAGCGTTATGTTTGTTAAGTTGACACAATAAGAAAATGCATAATTGCCAATGTTAGTGACAGATTTGCCGAGCGTTATATTCGCAAGAGCCGGGCAATCTTGGAATGCATAATTATCGATATTGGTAACCGAGTCACCTATTATCACACTTGTGAGACTCTCGCAACCATTGAATGCATCAGCGCCAATGTCGGTAATCGTGTTCCCAATCGTTACGCTCGTCAAAGCTGTGCAGCCTTTGAATGCAGACTTACCAATGGTGGCAACTTGGTTAGATCCGGTGGCGACAGAGTTGGAGATGGTTACACTTGTCAAATTAGTGCAACTGTTGAACGCATCACTACCAATGTAAGTCACAGAACCCGGAATCTCTATATTCGTAAGATTGCTACAATCGCGGAAAGCAGCGTTCTCAATGGTGGTAAGCGAATTGCCGAATGTTACGCTCTCAAGAGAAGTACAACCTTGAAACGCTCCGTAGTCTATGGTGGTGACAGAATCACCAATTATCACACTCGTAAGACTCTTGTTCCAATTAAATGCAAAACTGTCAATAGTAGTGCCACCTATTATGATAAGATTTTTTAAGTTGGATAGAGGGATATCCGAAAGCACTGTTGTAGTTACCGAAGCTGTTGTAAAATTGCATCCCTCGAACGAGTCAAAGGTAATATCTACGGTCGAACCGGAAATGGTTATGCTCTTGGCACCTGTGCAGTTGCCAAATGCAGAAGCACCGATGGAGGTAACAGCGCTCGGAATTGTGATACTAGTAAGAGATTGGCAGTTATGAAATGCACCAAAATCAATGCTTGTAACAGACTCGGGGATCGTGATGCTTTTAAGAGATGTGCAATCATAAAATGCATTATATCCGATGGCGGTGATTGAATTACCCAATGTTACATCGGTAAGAGCGGTGCAACCGTAGAATGTAATTTCATTGATTTCGGTAAGTGTATCGGGGAGTGTTATGCTCACAAGTGATATGCAATTTCTAAATGCAGACATACCTATATCGGTAAGAGAATTCGAAATCGTTACATTCGCAAGATTCGTACACCCATCAAACGCCCAAGCACCAATGATAGTGATCGAATCCCCCATCGTTACGCTTGTAAGCTTTTTACAATCGGCAAACGCAAAATCACCGACGGTGATAACGGAGTTACCGAGCGTTACATCTGTAAGAGTATCACAACTATTGAACGCATACTCATCGACGGCGGTGACAGAATCGGGGATGGTTACACTTGCAAGGGAGTCGCAGTCGATAAATGCACCATAGCCGATGGTAGTAACAGAGTTACCGATGGTTACATTCGTAAGCCCGGGGCAATGATTGAACGCATATCTACCGATAGTGGTGACCGAGTCGGGAATCATTATGCTTGCGAGGTTGATGCAGCTTTGGAAAGTGGCAGAACCAATGGTAGTAACGGAGTTCGGGAGCATCACGTTGGTAAGATTTTCGCAGGTTCCAAATGCCCCATCACCAATCACCGTAACAGAGTTCGGAATTGCTATACTCATCAAGCCCGTGTTTGAAAATGCGCTACTACCAATGCTCGTAACGCTATTGCCAATTGTTACGCTCTTCAGTTTCGAACAAAATATAAATGCATGGTCACCGATAGTAATAACCGAATCGGGAATCATTACACTTGTAATGTTTGTCTTCAAAAGAAATGCCGCTTCGCCAATAGCAGTAACCCGATATCCATCGATGGTTTCGCCAATGCAAATATCCGCATCCTTGCAGGTTCCAAGTCCTGTAATGGTACAGGTTTCTCCATCCTCATTGACCTCGTAGGCAAGACCGAGAGATGTCGGGTTGTTTTCTTCCGGAGGTTGGGGTGTTGTCTCTTCGGGAGTTGTTACATTTGTTTCCTCCGGCGTTGTCGTATTCGTTTCTTCGGGAGTTGTTGTGTTTGTTTCTTCCGGCGTCGTCACATTTGCTTCTTGTGGTGTTGTGGCGGTTGTTTCCTTCGGCAAATCAGAAGAATTGCAAGAGCCCAGCACACAAACAAGTGCGAGAGTAAGTACAAAAGCACATAAAATTTTCTTCATTTTCATTCCCTCTTTTTTTGAATTTACGGGATGTGTATTCAGTATAGCACACTTTTCCGTTTTTGTAAAGTCCTACATTCTAATAGACGAGATTTATGATATGCACATCACTCAAAAACAAAATTTTATTAAAATACTTTTTCACTCTTCACTCTGCATTTGGCACTTTTCTCTCTTCCCTCTTGACAAATTTCAACCTCTGAGGTATAATAAAAGAACAGCTCCGCTAAACGGTCGCGCGGTATGTTGCCGAAAGGTATTACCGTGAGGAAAGTCCGGGCTTCAGAGGACAGGATAGCTGATAACGTCAGCCACGGGTAACCGTCGGGAAAGTGCAACAGAAATAAACCGCCGCACTTGCGGTAAGGATGGAAAGGCGAGGTAAGAGCTCACCCGTTCCTATGGTAACATAGGTCCGCTGTAAACCCTATTCGAAGCAACACCCCAATCAAGGCTTGTCCGGCATATCTTGGGGGGTGGCACAAAACGTTTGTTTTGAAGCTTTGCGGTGACGCAGAGCGCAGATTGATGACCGTTCACGACAGAACCCGGCTTATAGGCGGGGCTGATCAAAAAGGCACTTGCCGTTGGCAAGTGCCTTTTTGAAATGATGTTTGCCTTTGGCAAATGATGTTGGGCTACGCCCAATGATGACGCTATCGCTAATGATGTGTGGCTACGCCACATTTTGCGGCAAACATCGCTTCATTGCGAGCCTTGGCGAGCAACATCATTACGAGCGAAGCGAATAACATCACTTTTGCGATAGCAAAAACATCACTAACAGAATTCTCCACTAAGGATATCACCCCATCGCGAAGGGTGTCTTACTGCGTATTTGAGAAGAGATATTTCATGGCATCCTGTACGTGCATATCCCAATAGCGCCAGGTGTGATTGCCCTCGGATTCCTCATAGAGGTGCTCGACGCCGAGCGTATCAAGCATTGCGTGAAATTCGCGGTTGATCTCCAACAGGGAGTCCTCGGTGCCGCACCACATATAAAGCTTCGGGAAGGGGGTGGTGTGTGCGTGATTTTTCTTGGCAAGGGCAAACAGATCGTTTTCTCCACCTGCAAGTTCAAGGGCGTTTTCCAGCGCAAAGCCGAAATTCGCTCGCCACAGATC